>NZ_JAALEH010000005.1:0-155773 GCF_011058195.1 Rhodococcus sp. 14C212
GAACTGGGTGATGCGGCCGTGCTCGTCGCTGTCGATGCAGCCGAACGCGAACGCCTCGCTGCGGGGCACCCGGATGCCGGCGACGGTCACGCCCGCGCCGGACTCGATGTGCTGGCGCACCATCTGCTCCGGGTCCATCCGGTAGACGTGGTCCGCGCCGAACACCACGATGTACTCCGGATCCTCGTCGTAGACGAGGTTGAGCGACTGGAGGATGGCGTCGGCGCTGCCGGTGTACCAGCGCGGCCCGAGCCGCTGCTGCGCCGGCACCGGGGTGATGTACTCGCCGGTGAAGCCCGACAGGCGCCACGTCTGGGAGATGTGCCGGTCCAGCGAATGGGACTTGTACTGGGTCAGTACGCAGATCCGCAGGAAACCGGCGTTGACCAGGTTGCTCAGTACGAAGTCGATCAGTCGGTAGGCACCGCCGAACGGTACCGCCGGTTTCGCGCGGTCCGCCGTCAGCGGATACAGGCGTTTGCCCTCGCCACCGGCGAGCACGATTCCAAGCACATGGGGCTGGCTCCTCACACAGTCAACCTATCCGTCACCCCCCTCCGCCGCCAGCGAAGAGGCCCATCGGTGGCCGGAACGTCACGCGCCGGATAGTTTGATCCGGTGCGGGTGGCAATGATGACGCGGGAGTACCCGCCGGAGGTCTACGGTGGTGCCGGCGTGCACGTCACCGAACTGGTTGCGCAGTTGCGCCGGCTGTGCGAAGTCGACGTGCACTGCATGGGAGCGCCCCGCGACGGCGCCTTCGTCCACGGCCCGGACCCCGAACTCGCGGGCGCCAACCCGGCGCTGACGACACTGTCCGCCGAGCTGCGGATGGCGCACGCCGCGAGCGGCGCCGACGTCGTCCACTCACATACCTGGTACACCGGCCTCGCGGGCCATCTCGCCGCCGAGCTGTACGACGTGCCGCACGTGCTGACCGCACATTCGCTCGAACCGCGCCGGCCGTGGAAGGCCGAGCAGCTGGGGGGCGGCTACCGCGTCTCCTCGTGGTCCGAACGCAACGCGGTCGAGCACGCCGACGCGGTCGTCGCGGTCAGCGCGGGGATGCGCCTCGACGTGCTGGACGCATATCCGTTCGTCGACCCCGCCCGCGTGCACGTGGTACGCAACGGCATCGACACCGGAGTGTGGCACCCGGGCCCGGCCGGGCCGGGAGAGCCGTCCGCGCTGGAGAGGATCGGGGTGGACTCCGATCGGCCGATCGTCGCGTTCGTCGGGCGCATCACGCGCCAGAAGGGCGTCGGGCACCTCATCGCCGCCGCCCACGACGTGGACCCCGGGATTCAGCTGGTGCTGTGCGCCGGCGCGCCGGACACCCCGGAGATCGCCGCCGAGACCGAGCAGGCGGTGGCCGAACTCGAGCGCCGGCGCGGCAACGTCTTCTGGGTCCGCGAGATGCTCCCCACCGAATCGGTCCGTGAAATCCTCTCCGCGGCATCAGTTTTCGTGTGCCCGTCGGTGTACGAGCCGCTGGGGATCGTGAACCTCGAGGCGATGGCCTGCGAGACCGCCGTCGTCGCATCGGACGTCGGCGGCATCCCCGAGGTCGTCGAGGACGGGGTCACCGGCCGGCTCGTGCACTACAACTCCTACGAGCCGCGGGCGTACGAGCAGGCGCTGGCCGCGGCGATCAACGAGGTCGCCGGCGACGCCGCCCTGGCCGCGGAGATGGGCCGGGCCGGACGGGTGCGGGCCATCGCGGAGTTCTCCTGGGCGCAGATCGCACGGCAGACCCTCGCGGTGTACCAGGAGGTCGCCGCCGCGCGGCACTGAGCGTCCCGGCTCAGTGCGTCTCGCGCCGTTCCCACACGGTGACCGTCACCGAGGCGGTCACCGGGAAAGGCTCCGGCAGCCCCGCGACCAGCTCCGACAGCCGCTCGGCGGTCAGGTGGTGCCCCGAGGGCCCCATGCCGGCCAGCCGTCCGAGTGCGGGGCGGTCGAGCTCCAGGGTGAACTGCACGTCGGCGCGGTCGACCCGCTCGAACGCGCCGGACAGGGCCGCCCCCAGCCGCTCGGTCTTGCGCTCGTCCACCTGCACCATGCCGGGCAGGGCCACCAGTTCGCGCAGGTGCGACGGGGTGGGGGCCGCGACGACGAGCACACCGCCCGGCGCGAGGACCCGGTGCGTCTCGGCGGCGTTGCGCGGCGCGAAGACGGACAGCACGTGGCTGAGGACGCCGCTGCGGATCGGCAACTGCCGCCACACGTCGGCGAGCACGGCCCCGACGCGGGGGTGGCTGCGGGCGATGCGCCGGACCGCGGGCTTGGACACGTCGAGCCCGACGCCGCGGCTGCCCGGCAGCGCGTCGAGCACCGCCGCGAGATACCGCCCGGTGCCGGCGCCCACCTCGAGGACGCGCGCGGTGCCGTCGCCGCAGGGACGTTCGGCACAGGAGCGGGCGACGGCCGCGAGCAGCGGATCGTAGTGTCCCGCATCGAGGAAGTCCGCCCGCGCAGCGATCATCTCCGCGGTGTCGCCGGTGAACCGCGTCGCGGCCCCGGTGAGGAGGCTGACATATCCCTGGCGGGCGACGTCGAAGCTGTGCCCGGCCTCGCACAGCAGCACGCCGTCGTCGAGGTCGAGTCCGCGCTCGCACTGCGGGCAGGCGAGCAGATCGGTCACCGCGTCGAGCACGGGCAGTCCTTCCGAGATACGAAGAGCACCGGAGTACGAACAGCAACGGGCCCCGCGCACCGTGGCGCGCGGGGCCCGGAGAACCCGGCGAATCGTCGCCGGTTGCCGACACCTAGCTGGTGACGCCCTTGAGCTCTTCGCCGAGCGCTGCAGCTTCCTCCGGCGTGAGTTCGACGACCAGACGTCCGCCACCCTCGAGTGGAACCCTCATGACGATTCCTCGTCCCTCTTTGGTTGCTTCGAGGGGACCGTCCCCGGTCCGGGGCTTCATGGCCGCCATCCTCTGCTCCCTCCAAATCTGCGCTCGACTCTTGCGCGCGTGGGTTACCGTGGGGACCTCGCCGGAATTCGACGAGGCTCGCCACATCATTCTTCCCTATCCGGCCGACCGCCGGGTAGCTGACTCTGCCCTAATGTGGCCGGAAGCTGGTCGAACGTCCGTCTCGACCCAGCACCCAGCGAGGTGATCGTCGACCATGCCGGTGGCCTGCATGAGCGCATACGCCGTGGTAGGGCCGACGAACGCGAAGCCGCGCCGCTTCAGTTCGCGGGCCATCGCCGTCGACTCCGGTGTCACCGCCGGCACCTCCGTCACGGAGCGGAAACGCCGGGCGCGCCGCGGCGGTGCGAACGACCAGAGCAGCGCGTCGAGGTCCGTGCCGTCCAGCTCGAGCACCGCCCGGGCGTTGGCGACCACCGCCTCGACCTTGCGCCGGTTCCGGACGATGCCGGCGTCGTCGAGCAGGCGATCGACGTCGTCGCCCGTGTAGCCGGCGACCACCTCGACGTCGAACCCCGCGAACGCCGACCGGAACGCCTCCCGCTTGCGCAGGATCGTCAGCCACGACAGCCCCGACTGGAACGCCTCGAGGGCAAGGCGCTCGAACAGCTCGTCGCGCCCGTGCAGCTCGCGGCCCCACTCCTCGTCGTGGTAGTCCCGGTACAGCGTGGACCCCGGCGGATCCACCGCCCACGGACAGCGCACCCGGTCCTCGTCCATCGCTACTCCCCCCTGTCCGAGCGGTCCCCTGCGGCCTCTGCTGCAACGGATGCGTCGGCCTGCCCCACCGCGGCGTCCCCACCGTCGCCGCCGGGCGTGCCCCGCTGGGCGTCCTCGTACTCGGCGAGCCTGGCCCGCAGGTCGTCGATCTCGTGCGAGAGCCGGTCGAGCGCCCAGTCCACCTCGGCGGTCTTGTAGCCGCGCACCACCTGCTGGAAACGCAGATCCCGGATGTCCGCGCCGGTCACGTCGGTGACCGGCAGGGCCGTTGCGGTGGTATCCGGTGGGATCGGCGCCAGGGTCTCCCCGCGGCCGAACACCGCGCTCGCCACGAGGAACAGCACCGCGCCGACGACCACCATGACGAGCAGGTAGAGCAGAACCGTCAGCATGTACCGATCTTGGCACGGGCCACCGACAGGGCGCCCGGTCAGGCGACGGTGGCGGCCGGGGGCCGGTCCGCGAGGCTGACCTCCGTGGTGACGGGAACGAACGCGTCGCCGTCCACCAGGAACTGGGTCAGGCCCGCTCCCGAGTCGGGGATCCCGCAGCGGGCGAGCATGGTGCCGACGATCTGCCGGCTCATCACCCCCAGCTCCCCGAGCGGCCGGTTCCGGTGCTTGCGCACGCCGAGGTTGACCTGGGCGATCGCGCCGATCCCGAGCCGGTCGTAGGTGTCGAGCAGCAGCCCGATCTCGACGCCGTAGCCGGGCGCGAACGGCACCGCCGACAGTAGTTCCCGGGTGCCGGCGTACTCGCCGCCCAGCGGCTGCAGCACACACGTCAGCTCCGGCCGCAGCGCCGCGAGCAGCGGCCGCGCCACCAGTTCGGTGACCCGCCCCCCGCCGTTGGTCTCCTCGGCGCCACTGACCCGGAGCGGGCGGCGGTAATAGCCCTTGACCAGGTGGATTCCCTCGCCGGTGAGCAGCGGTCCGAGCAGCTTGGGGACGAACGCCGGATCGGGGTCGAGCAGGTCCGAATCCACGAACGCGATGAGATCACCCGTGGTGGCCGCGACGGAGCGCCACAGCACCTCCCCCTTGCCGGGCACCGGGGCGAGGCCCGGCACCGCCTCCTCCCGGGACAGCACGCGGGCTCCGGCGCTGCGGGCCCGCTCCGCCGTGCGGTCGGTGGACCCGGAGTCCAGCACGATCAGCTCGTCGACCAGCCCGCCCAGCAGCGGATGGATGGTGTCCACCACCCCCGCGACGGTCGTCTCCTCGTTGAGCGCGGGCAGCACCACCGACACGGTCCGGCCCCGTTTCGCGCGTTCGAGTTCGGCGATGCTCCATCCGGGCTCGTCCCAGCTGTTCGCCTCGGCCCACGGCCGGGTCATCGCGGTGCTCATGCCAGCCCCCTCACGGTGCGCGCCGGGGGCCGCGTGCCGGCGACGGCCGCCACCATGTCGACCACGCGACGGGTCGCCGCCACCTCGTGCACCCGAAACATCCGCGCGCCTGCCGCGGCCGCAAGTGCTGTCGCTGCCAATGTGCCCTCCAACCGGTCGGCGAGTTCCACTCCCAGAGTCTCCCCGATGAAGTCCTTGTTGCTCAGCGCCATGAGCACGGGCCACCCGGTATTTACGAGAACGTCCACGCGCCGCAACAACTCGAGGCCGTGGAAGGTGTTCTTGCCGAAATCGTGGGTCGGATCGATGAGGATGGAGTCGCCGGGCACCCCGGCCTTTGCGGCCCGCTCGGCCGCGGCGACGATCTCTCGTGTCACCTCGGCGACGACGTCGGTGTAGCGCACGCGGTGCGGCCGGGTGCGTGGTACCGCGCCCCCGGTGTGCGAGCAGACGATGCCCGCGCCGAGTTCGGCAGCGACGCTCACCAGCTCCGGATCGGCACCCGCCCACGTGTCGTTGATCAGATCCGCCCCCTCCGCCACCGCGCGCCGCGCGACGTCGCTGCGCCAGGTGTCGACGCTGACGAGCAGCCCGGGGTGGCGGGCCCGGATCGCCGCGACGAACGGCACCACCCGCCGGGTCTCCTCCGCCGCGTCGACCACCTCGCCGGGGCCGGCCTTCACGCCGCCGATGTCGACGAGGTCCGCGCCCTCGGCCACGGCCCGGTCCACGGCCGCCATCGCAGCGTCGTCGGTGAAGGTCGCGCCCCGGTCGTAGAACGAGTCCGGGGTGCGATTGACGATCGCCATCACCAGGGCCCGGTCGGTGGCGACCGGGCGGCCGCAGAGGGTCGGCGAGACGGTGACGGAGGCGGTCATGATTTCCATCCTGGCACGCACCCGCGGGCGGCCCCGGGCAGGAACCGGCCCGGCGGTAGTCAGCCCGCCGGCAGCTCGCCCCCGGCGACGGCCTCGACGTAGCCGTCGTACGCGGGCCGGTAGCCCTCCCCCGGCCCGGTGAGCACGTACACCGCGTCGTCGCCGGTGTCGGCGTAGCCCTGCTTGCGCAGGTCCACCTTGCGGCTCTTGAACGTCGAGGTGTGCTCGAGTTCGTCGACGACACGGACGAACAGCGGCACCGCGTACGACGGCAACGCCCGGTACAGCTGCGCCGCGAGCGCGGGGCCGTCGAACTCGGCACCGTCGTGGAGCGTGATCGCCGCCATGCCGGCCCGGCCGTCGGTGCCGGGGATCTCGACCCCGTAGACCACCGCCTGCGAGATCGACTCGTTCGCCGACACGGCCGCCTCGACCTCGGTGGTGGCGACGTTCTCGCCCTTCCACCGGAAGGTGTCGCCGAGGCGGTCGACGAACGCGACGTGCATGAAGCCCTGGCTGCGGACGAGGTCGCCGGTGTCGAACCAGGTGTCGCCGTCCTCGAAGCCGTCGCGCACGAGTTTGGACTCGCTCGCCTCGGGGTCGGTGTAGCCGTCGAACGGGGCGCGGTCGGTGACCTTCGCCAGCAGCAGGCCCACCTCGCCGCGGCCGACGCGGCGCAGCCGGCCGTCCGGTCCGCGGAGCGCCTTGCCGGTCTCGTGGTCGTAGTCGACCACTGCGTACGGCAGCGGGCAGACACCCGCGGTGCGGGGCTGGTTGAGGGCGTTGACGAACGCGATGTTGCACTCGCTGGCGCCGTAGAACTCGGCGACGCGGGCGATGCCGAACCGCTCGGTGAACTCGGTCCAGATCTCGGACCGCAGTCCGTTGCCCACCATCAACCGGATGTTGTGGTCACGGTCGTCCGGCGACGGTGGCTGGTTGAGCAGGTAGCGGCAGATCTCCCCGATGTAGACGAACGCCGTCGCGCCGTTGCGCTTCGCGTCGGCCCAGAAACCGGTGGCGGAGAACTTGCGGCCGAGCGCGAAGGTGGCGCCGGCGGCGAGCACCGACGACAGCGACACGGTGAGGGCGTTGTTGTGGTACAGCGGCAGGCAGCAGTACAGGGTGTCGTCACGGCGCAGCCGGACACCGAGGCTGCCCAGCCCCGACATGGACTTCAGCCACCGGAAATGGGTCATCCGGCTGGCCTTGGGCATGCCGGTGGTACCCGACGTGAAGATGAAGAAGGCGGTCTCCTTCGCCTGCAGGCGGTCGGTGACGGCGGGGTTCGCGGAGTCGGCGGCGACGGCGAGGTCGTCGAGTTCGCCGACGCGCAGCACCTTTCCGGCCGGCGGCGCCCCGTCGAGGGACTCCAGGGCCTCCTCGCACTCCTCCCCGACCACGAGCACCCGGCTGTCGAGCAGGCCGAGGCTGTGCGCGAGCACCTCGCCGCGCTGATGGTGATTGAGCATGCCGGCCGCGGCACCTAGCTTGACCGTGGCGAGCGCGACGAGCAGCGCCTCCGGGCGGTTCTTCATCAGCACGCCGACGACGTCGCCGGTGCGCACGCCCTGCGCGGTGAGTACGGCGGCGTAGCGGTTGACCTGGGCGTTGGCGTCGCCGTAGCTGAGGGCGTCGCCCTCGAACCGCAGGAACGGCCGGTCCGGGTTCCGCTCCGCGAGGCGCTGGAACACCGACCCGATCGTCTCGCGTGCCTCCGGCCGCCGGGTGAGCCCCAGCGCGCCGCGTAGCAGGCTCGGTGCGTCGGGCAGCATTCGCGGAAGCTGGGTGGCGAGACCCACCAGGGAAATCGTCGAGCCGGACTCGGTCATGGCATCCTCGGTACGGACGGACAGGAACTTACTGCAGAGTAAGCAACCTCGGCGCGAAGTGGAAGCCCCTCACCCGGCGCACCGGTCGAGGGCGTCGTCGATGTCGTCGGTGACCTGCAGGCCGTCGAGCGCGTGACGGTTGACGAAGCCGGTCGGCACCATCGCCTCGAGCCAGTCCAGCAGCCCCCGGTAGTGCCCCACCGGGTCGAGCAGCACCACCGGCTTGGCGTGCATGCCCAGATAGCCGGCCGTCCACGTCTCGAACAATTCCTCGAGGGTGCCGATCCCGCCGGGCAGCGTGACGAACGCGTCGGCACGCTCCTCCATCGCCTGCTTCCGCTGCCGCATCGTGTCCGTGACGATCAGCTCGTCGGCGTCGACGTCGGCGACCTCGCGGTGCACCAGCGCCTTGGGGATCACACCGACGGTGTGCCCGCCGGCGGCACGCACCGCCTGGGCGAGCGCACCCATCATCGACACGTTGCCGCCGCCGGAGACGAGCTGCCAGCCGCGCTGTCCGATGGCGGTCCCCACCGCCGCCGCGAGCTCGAGGTAGGACTCGTCGACCGGCCCGGAGGCGCAGTACACGCACACCGCCCGCGCCTCGACGGTGCGCTGACCGCCGATGCCCTCGAACGGATGGAAACCGCTCACCACGCCCCGCCCCCTCCGTACAGCGCCGACTCGTCCTGCCCGCGATGGGCGTCGACGACGATCTGCACCGCCTCCTCGACACTGTCGGTCAGGTACAGCAGATCGAGGTCGCTCGGCGCGATCCGTCCCTCGCCGACCATCGCGTGCCGGATCCATTCGAGCAGCCCCGCCCAGTAGTGGGTGCCCAGCAGCACGATGGGGAACCGGGTGATCTTGTGGGTCTGGACCAGCGTGAGCGCCTCGAACAGCTCGTCGAGCGTGCCGAAACCGCCGGGCAGGCAGACGAAGGCCTGGGAGTACTTCACGAACATCGTCTTGCGGGCGAAGAAGTAACGGAAGTTCAGTCCGAGGTCGACCCACTCGTTGAGGGACTGCTCGAACGGCAACTCGATCCCCAGTCCGACGGAGAACCCGCCCGACTCGCTCGCGCCCCGGTTGGCCGCCTCCATCGCCCCCGGCCCGCCACCGGTGACAACCGCATAGCCTGCCGCCGCCAACGCGGCCCCGAGGGCACGGCCGGTGACGTACTCGGGGTGGTCGACGGGGGTGCGGGCCGAGCCGAACACCGCCACCGCGCGCGGCACCTCCGCGAGCGCACCGAAACCCTCCACGAATTCGCTCTGGATGCGCAGCACCCGCCACGGATCGGTGTGCACCCAGTCGGAGGGGCCCCGCCGGTCCAGCAGGCGCTGGTCCATCGTCGTGGTCTCGGTCGCCCGGTCCCGGCGCAACTGGACGGGACCGCGGTGCACCACATCGGCACTCGCACGGTCGCGGGATCCGGGGTCGGTGTCGCGCGCCATGCGCTCAGATTAGGGGATGCCGCGGTGCCGCCCCGGCCGATGCCCCCCATCGTGCGTCAGCCGGCCAGGTACCTCCGCAGCGTGCCGGCGACCTCCGTGATCTGCTGCACGGGCACGTGCTCGTCGCGCTTGTGCGCGAGATTCGGATCGCCGGGACCGTAGTTGACCGCCGGGATCCCCAGTGCCGCGAAGCGCGCGACGTCCGTCCACCCGTACTTGGCCCGGAACCGGCCGCCGGCCGCGGCGACGAGATCCGCGGCGGCCGGGTGGGCCAGGCCGGGCAGCGCGCCGGGCGAGCTGTCGGTGAGTTCGAGGGTGACGTCGAGACCGTCGAACACCTCCCGCACGTGCGTGAGAGCCTGCTCGACGGTGCGGTCGGGCGCGAACCGGAAGTTGACGTCGAGGTCCGCGGCGTCGGGCACCACGTTGCCGGCGACGCCGCCGGCGATCCGTACCGCGGACAGACCCTCGCGGTAGACGCAGCCGTCGATGTCCACCGATCGCGGTTCGTAGGCCGCGAGCCGCTCCAGCACCGGGGCCAGCCGGTGGATCGCGTTGTCCCCCAGCCAGGACCGCGCCGAATGCGCCCGCACCCCGGTCGTCGCGATCCGCACCCGAAGGGTGCCCTGGCAGCCCGCCTCGATCTGCCCCGCCGTCGGCTCGCCGAGGATCGCCACGTCCGCGTCCAGCCAGTCCCGCAGGTCCCGCTCGATGCGGCCGAGACCGTTGTGGGCCGCGGCGATCTCCTCGCAGTCGTAGAAGACCAGTGTCAGATCGTGCGCCGGGTCCTCGATGGTGGCGGCCAGGTGCAGGAACACCGCGTCGCCCGACTTCATGTCGGCCGTGCCGCAGCCGTACAGCAGTTCCCCGTCGCGCCGCGACGGCACGTTGTCCGCGATGGGCACGGTGTCGAGGTGCCCGGCCAGCAGCACCCGGCTCGGCCGGCCGAGCCGGGTCCGCGCGAGGACCGCGTTGCCGCTGCGGACGATCTCGAAGCCGGTGGTCTGCTCGCGCAGCGCCTGTTCGACGGAGTCGGCGATCACCGTCTCGTCCTGCGAGACACTGGGGATGTCGACCAGCGCGGCGGTCAGCTCGATCGGATCGGCGTGCAGGTCCAGGCGCGGTGCAGGCATGCAAGAACAATACGTGGGGCGATTTCCCAGGCCGTCCGCGAGAACGACGACGCCTCGCGTACGCTTCACGACCGTGAGTGCACAGGGAGCATCAGCAGTAGGCATCGCCAACATCGCGGCGGACGGCACCGTTCTCGACACCTGGTACCCGGCCCCCACGCTGGGCGAATACAGCGAGACGGGCACGTCCCGGCTCGAGGGCACGGACATCCCGTCGGACTTCGCGCTGCTGGTCGGCGCCGACGAGGCGCGCGAGGTCAACCAGGTCGCGGTCCGCACGACGATCGCCGACCTGTCGCAGCCCCCGGCCGACGCGCACGACGCCTACCTGCGGCTGCACCTGCTGTCGCACCGCCTCGTCCGGCCGCACGGTGCCAACCTCGACGGCGTGTTCGGCCTGCTCGCCAACGTCGTGTGGACCAATTACGGCCCGTGCGCCGTCGACAACTTCGAACTGGTGCGCTCGCGCCTGCGCATCCGTGGCCCCGTGACCGTGTACGGCGTCGACAAGTTCCCCCGCATGGTCGACTACGTCGTGCCGTCCGGGGTGCGCATCGCCGATGCCGACCGTGTCCGCCTCGGCGCGCACCTGGCCGCCGGCACCACCGTGATGCACGAGGGCTTCGTGAACTTCAACGCGGGCACGCTCGGCAACTCGATGGTCGAGGGGCGCATCTCCGCCGGCGTCGTCGTCGACGACGGCTCCGACATCGGTGGTGGCGCGTCGATCATGGGCACCCTGTCCGGCGGCGGCAAGGAGGTCATCGCCATCGGCAAGCGCTGCCTGCTCGGAGCCAATGCCGGTGTCGGCATTTCCCTCGGCGACGACTGCATCGTCGAGGCCGGCCTGTACGTCACCGCCGGCACCAAGGTCAGCGGCCCCGACGGCACCGTCGTCAAGGCCAAGGACCTCAACGGCCGTTCCAACCTGATGCTGCGCCGCAACTCGGTCAGCGGCGCCGTCGAGGTGGTTCCCACCAAGGGCACCGGCGTCGAACTGAATGCGGCGCTGCACGCCAACGACTGACCCAGAGAAACCGATCGTGTCGAAAACCGAGCACACCCTCACCGAAGCCGACCACCTCGAGCACGGGCTCAAGGTCCGGCACCTGACGATGATGGGGCTCGGTTCCGCGATCGGCGCAGGCCTCTTCCTCGGGTCCGGCGTCGGCATCGCCGCCGCCGGGCCCGCGGTGATCGTCTCCTACGTCCTGGCCGGCATCATGATCGTCTTCGTGATGCGCATGCTCGGCGAGATGGGAGCGGCCCTCCCGGCCAGCGGATCCTTCTCCCACTACGCCCGCATCGGCATCGGTGAATGGGCCGGCTTCACGATGGGCTGGCTCTACTGGTTCATGCTCATCATGGTGCTGGGCGTGGAGATCACCGGCGCCTCGGCGATCGTGAGCAGCTGGCTGCCGGGCGTGCCGCAATGGGTGGTGGCCCTGGTGTTCGTCACGTTCTTCGCGGTGGTGAACCTCGCGAAGGTCGCCAACTTCGGCGAGTTCGAGTTCTGGTTCGCGGCGCTGAAGGTCGCGGTCATCATCGCGTTCCTCGTCATCGGTGTGCTGCTGGTGTTCGGTCTGCTGCCGGACACCGAGCCGGTGGGACTGACACACCTGCTCGGCGACGGCGACGGATTCGCCCCCAACGGGCTCGCCGGTATCGCCGCCGGCCTGCTGGCCGTCGCCTTCGCCTTCGGCGGCATCGAGATCGTCACCATCGCCGCGGCCGAGTCGCGCGACCCCGAGCGGTCCATCGCGACCGCGGTACGCACCGTCGTGTGGCGCATCAGCCTGTTCTACCTCGGCTCGATCTCGATCATGGTGCTGGTGCTGCCGTGGACGTCGGCGAGCGGGGAGACCTCGCCGTTCGTGAGCGTCCTCGACATCGCCGGCCTCCCGTACGTGTCGGGCTTCATGGAACTCGTCGTGGTGATCGCCCTGCTGTCGGCGTTCAACGCCAACGTCTACGGCACCTCACGCATGGCGTATTCCCTCGGCCGGGGCGGCGACGGCCCGACCGTGCTCGCGAAGCTCTCCCGCACGGGTGTTCCCCGCAACGCCGTGCTGCTGTCCGTGTTCTTCGGGTTCGTCTCGGTCCTGCTGAACTGGTGGCTGCCGGAGGACATCCTCGGCATCCTGCTCAACGCGGTCGGCTCCGCCCTGCTGGCGATCTGGATCTTCATCGTCGTCTCGCACCTGCGGCTGCGGCCCACGCTCGAACAGGAGGGCCGCCTCACCGTCCGGATGTGGGCGTTCCCCTACCTGAGCTGGCTGACCCTGGCCATGCTCGGAGCGTTCATCGTGCTCATGCTGTTCGACTCCGCCGCGCGGATACAGCTGGCCTCGACGGCGGTGCTGTTCCTGTTCATCGCCGCGATGTCCCGGCTGTGGCAGCGCCGGAGCCGGTCCCGCACCGCGGCGCGGTAGTTCCGGGCACGGCAAGTTCCGGGGGCGACCGGCAGCCTCAGCGCTCGCCGCGGTCGGCGAGGGCGTTGACGAACACGTTCGCGATGTCCGCGGGGTCGCGGGCGACGTAGCTCGAGCCGCCGGTCACGCGGGAGATCTCGGCGAGCGTCTGCGCGTCCGCGTCCTCCGTGATGCCGATCGTCACGACGATCACCGGCCGCGCCGGGTCCTGCTCCCGCGCGAGGATCTCGAGGAGCTGCGCCTCGGTGATGCTGTCGGGATCCTCGTTCGCTCCGTCGGTGAGGACGATGACGCTGTTGACCGCGCGCGGGTCGTAACTCTGCTGCACGGCGCGGAACGCCGCGAGGGTCGTGTCGTACAGGCCGGTGCCACCCCCGACCAGACCGGGCACCTTCTCCGCCTGGGCCGCCATCACCTCACGCTGGGTGCGCCCGTCGACGTCGGTGTCGTACCGCCGGATCGGCACCAGCTCGAGATAGTCCTGGCCGTCACCGCCGAGGTTCTGCGAGAACGCCCACAGCCCGGCGGAGACGCTGTCGGGAAACATCGCATTGCCCGCGAGGGCGGCCCGCACCGTCAGGTCCATCCGGGTGCCGTCACCGGCCGGAAACTGCATCGAACCGGACACGTCGATCGCGACGAGCGTGCGGATCGGCAACGCCATCAGCGACCAGGCGCCGAGCGCCTCCTCCGCCATCGCCTCGTCCCGCAGTGACAGCAGCGGCACGCCCCCGATGCCGCGGCCGTCGGGCAGCGGCTCGCCGTCGGGCCCGCGGAACCCGTGGTCGTGGAACACGTCGAGGGCCTTCTCCGTGCCCAGCACCTCGATCAGTACCCGGGCGGCGTCCGTCGCGCGATGGTGCCGGTCGGGCACGGGCGCCGTCACCACCACCGGATACTCCAGCAGGATGCTGCCGTTGTCCGGTACCCGCGCCTCGAGGGCCGACTCGTTCGCTGTCGCGAAGGCCAGCACCTGTTGCTCGGTGGCGACGCCGATGCCGCCGTCGGCGCCGATCGTCGCCAGCAGGTCGGCGCCGCTGGGCGCCTCCTCGGTGCGGATGCTCTCCTTCTGGGCCAGGGGCACCATGGCGGTGCGTACCGTGCCGACGGCGACGGGGTCGTCCTGGGTCTCGGCCAGGGCCGCCCGGATCGGGGCGGCGGCGACACCGGTCCGCAGCGGGTTGCCCAGCACCAGATCCGGGATCGCGAGGGCGGCGCGCCAGGTGGACACCTCCGGAACCGCCCCCGGGGGCCCGACGAGCACCGCGGGGGTGCTCGCGACCGCCCCCGCGATCATCTGTACCGGCCCGGCGGCGGTCGGTGCCGCGCGACTCGCCCACCACCGGGCGTCCGGAATCCACAGGTCGGGCGCGTCGATCCCCGTGCCGAGCAGCCCGGCGACGTCCCCCGGTTCGGCGGTGTCGACCGTGAACTCGTAGCAGTGGGTGTCCGCGTTCCCCGAGAGGGCGGAACTCACGGCCGGTTCGATGCTCGGAGCGACGGCGAGGCTGTACTGCTCGACGGTGTCGCATCCCCCGGCCAGGGCGCGGACGACGCCGACTCCGGCCGCCGCGAGTGCCACCACCGCCGCTCCGACGACGACAACCCGGGTCGATCGGCCGTCACGTGCCGTCCGCACGCTGTGGCGGCCTCCTGCCATGTGGTCCTCCCCTGCCGGTGCCGGGCCGCGCGGCACACACCGTCGTCATGATCTGCGCCACATCGTAACGGTCCGGTCTCACGTGCCCGCGGAAGGTGAGCCGCCGGTTGCCGCTCCGCTCTGGAGGCGCCGCGCGACGAGCGCGGCGTGCAGGTGCCGCAGCCCGGAGGGGACGGTGGGATCGAACCCGGTGAGCTGCGCGACCCGCTTGAGCCGGTAGTCCACGGTGTTGGCGTGCACGTGCAGACTCCGCGCGGTGCGCTGGCGGCTCAGTTCGTGGGCGATGTGGGTCTCGAGGGTCTCGACCAGCTCCGGCGCGTCGGCCAGCGGGTCGAGCACCCGCACGAGGTGCTCGCGCGCCGGCCCGGGCCGGGTGAGCTGATACTCGAACGCCAGGTCCTGCATCCGGTACACGCCGGCGGGCCGGCGCAGATGGCCCACCAGTTCGAGCAGCTCGTGCGCCTGGTGCGCCGCGGCGGGGATGCCGGGGACGTCGGACTCGACGAGCGAGACCGTCAGTGGCACCCCGGCGGCGCGCGCGACCCGCTCGTAGAGCGCGGTGCGGATGTGCTCGGCCGGGGTGTCGCCGAGCAGTACGGTGCCGCCCTCGGGCCCGAGCATCGTCAGCTGCCGGCCGTCGCACACCCGGTCCAGCTCGGTCTCGAGCCGCCGCAGGGTACGCCGCGCGACGACCTCCGGCCGCACGTGCGGGTTGCGCTCGTCCGGGTGCCGGCCCAGCCGCACGCCCAGCACCGTGTACCGCTCGGCCAGTTCGAGGCCGGACCGGCGCGCGACGGCGGCGGCGTCCTGCCCGCCGAGCAGGGCCGTCACGAGCTCCTGGGCCGCGACGTCGCGGTTGCGGCGCATCGCCTCGAGCTCGGCGACGAACCCGGTGGTCGCGGCGACGGTGACGCGTTCGAGCAGTGCCATCCACAGCCGCGACGCCGCGGCGACCGATTCGACGTCGCCCTCGCGGGCCCTTGCGGTGACGAGTTCCCAGCCCAGCCGGATGCCCTCGTGATAGATGCGCAGCATGTATTCCAGACGGAATCCGGCGCGCGCCCACTGGGCGGCGCTGCTGCGCAGCTCCGCCAGGTCGGCGTCGGTGGGCAGCTCCCCCGTGTCGAGCACCTGGATCGCCAGGCGCAGACACCGGACGGTGATCTCGGTGACGTCGCCGCGCAGGGCTTCGCCCGGTTGCAGCGAACACGGCGCGACGTTGTCCGCGAAGTGCGCGACCAGCTTGCGGGCGACGGCGGGCAGGTCCCGCAGCGGGACCGAGGCGGGCCTTCCGTCGACGACGAACGCCACCCCGGACCGCGAACCGTATTCGGACACCGACATTCCGCGGACCCCCCATGACTCCGGAATGAGACGAACTTACTCTGCCGTAGGAAGGTACGTGGCCCGGGCGAATCGGA
The DNA here is from genome assembly GCF_011058195.1 of Rhodococcus sp. 14C212. Taxonomy (NCBI): domain Bacteria; kingdom Bacillati; phylum Actinomycetota; class Actinomycetes; order Mycobacteriales; family Nocardiaceae; genus Rhodococcus; species Rhodococcus sp. 14C212. The sequence goes on from NZ_JAALEH010000005.1 coordinate 15,818, forward strand.
CAAGGTCCCGCCGAGACGTGGCTCACACCGGGAGTGGCGACGACGGGCCGAGGGTCAGGTCAGCAGCTGCTTCTTCTGGACCTTGCCCATCGCGTTGCGCGGGAGGGTGTCCACCACCCGCACCTCCCGCGGCCGCTTGTGCACCGAGAGCTGACGGGCCACGAGCTCGATCAGCGCGCCCGGGTCGACGGCCGGGCCCTCCGGTGCGGGCACCACGAAGGCGACGATGCGCTGGCCCAGATCGTCGTCGGGGGCGCCCACCACCGCGACCTCCCGCACGGACGGATCGCCGAGCAGCACGGTCTCGATCTCGCCGGCACCGACCCGGAAGCCGCCGGACTTGATCAGGTCCGTCGACTCGCGACCGACGATGCGGTGGAATCCGCCCGGATCGATCGCCGCGACGTCGCCCGTGACGAACCACCCGTCCGGGGTCCACGCCGCGGCCGTCGCGTCGGGACGGTTCAGGTAGCCGTCGAACAGCATCGGCCCGCGTACCTGCAGCCCGCCGATGCTCTCCCCGTCGTGGGGGACGTCGTTGCCGTGCTCGTCGCGCAGCCGGGTTTCGACGCCGCGCACCGGAGTACCGACCCATCCGGGCCGGCGCTCCCCGTCGACCCGGGTGCTGAGCGTCAGCATCGTCTCGCTCATCCCGTACCGCTCGATCGGGGTCAGCCCGGTCAGCTCGCGCAGGCGCTCGAACACCGGGACGGGCAGCGGCGCGCTGCCGGACACGAGCAGCCGCGCACCGCTCAGGGCCTTCGCCGATTCCTCGTCCTCCACGACGCGCGACCACACCGTCGGCACCCCGAAGTACAGGGTGCCGTGCGCCTGTGCGTACGCCTCCGGGGTGGGCCTGCCGGTGTGGATCAGCCGGCTGCCGACGCGCAGCGGACCGAGCACGCCGAGGATCAGGCCGTGCACGTGGAACAAGGGCAGCCCGTGCACCAGGGTGTCGCGTTCGGTCCAGTCCCACGCCTCGGCCAGCGCGTCGATCCCGGCCGCGATCGCGCGGCGGCTCAGCAGCACGCCCTTCGGCGCTCCGGTGGTGCCGGAGGTGTAGAGCACGAACGCCGTGCGGGACGGATCGGGTTCCGGGTGGCTGTGCCAGTCGCGGGTGTGCAGCCGCACCGGCACCACCGGAAGGCCGGGTTCGTCCGGCGCGTCCCCGAGCCACGCCTGCGCTCCCGAGTCGCGCAGGATGTGCTCGCGTTCGGCGGGACCGGAGTCCGGCGGCACCGGGACGACGGTGACCCCGGCGAGCAGGCAGCCCACCACCGCGATCACCGTCGTCGCGGTCGGCGCGGCGAGCACCGCGAGACGTTCGGCTCCGCCGATGCGGCGGGCCAGGGCACCGGCCGCTCCGACGATGTCGCTGCGCGAGAGCGTGTGCCCGTCGATGCGGACGGCGTCGGGCAGGTCGTCGCCGCGCGCGACGGCCAGAGGGTTGAGGGAACGAAGCAGCGAAGACACGTCGGTCAGGATCGCACAGCCGCCGCGAGGGCGGCGCGGCGCGGCGGCGCCACCGTCCCGAGCACCGCGCCGAGCAGCACACCGACGAGGACGGCCACGCCGTGCCCGTCACCGGCCACCACCAGCCCGGCGCCGGCGAGGCAGATGCCGACGGCGGCCGCGAGCACGGCCCCGCGGGCACCGACCGCCAGCCACAGGCCCGCGATCGACCCCGCGACGGCGAACGACGCGCCCGAGCTGCCGGCACCGGTCGACGGCGAGACGAACGCGGTGAACAGTCCGAACAGCAGCTGGCTCACCGCGAACAACCCGACCGCCCGGCCCGGGCCCCACACCCGCACCGCGACGGTCGCGACGACGGCGAGCAGGAGCAGATTCACCAGGGTGACGAACACGCCGCCGTCCTGCACGAGCACCGAGGTCAGGACCCGCCACCATTCCTCCTCGGCGCGGATCCGCAGCGGGTCGCGACCGAACGTCCCGAGCAGCGACGGCACGGCCAGGCGCAGCAGCGACGGGACCGCGACGACGAGCCACAGCACGAGCGCGGTCACCGGCGGCGGCCACAGCAGCCGCCCCGGCGGCGGCCACCACACCAGCCGCCCCGGCGGCGCGCACCGACGCTGCGCGAGCAGCACCGCGAGGGCCGCGACGAGGGCGAGCAGGAGCACCGAACCGGGGTCGGCGTCCGAGGTGCTCACGGGCGTCAATGTACCTGCGGACGTACCCGGCGTCCGGTTCCGTCGACGGCGGGTCCGCTCCCCCGGCACCGGGCGTTCAATCCCGTGACACCACCGAGCGCAGGAAGAACCGCAGGTTCGACGGCCGCTCCGCGAGCCGCCGCATCAGGTAGCCGTACCACTGGGCCCCGTAGGGGACGTACACCCGCATGCGCAGCCCGGCGCCGGCGAGCCGGCGCTGTTCGAGGTCGCGGATCCCGTACAGCATCTGATGCTCGAATCCGTCCGGGCCACGGGCGTACTCGGCGGCGAGCGGTCCCGCGGCCGCCACGATCGCCGGGTCGTGCGAGGCCACCATCGGATAACCCTGCCCGGCCATGAGCACCCGCAGGCACCGCAGGTACGAGGCGTCCACCTCGGCGGAATCCTGGTACGCCACCGACGCCGGTTCGCGGTAGGCGCCCTTGCACAGCCGCACCCGCGAGCCCGGGCCCGACAGGTCCCGGCAGTCCGCCTCGGTGCGGCGCAGGTAGGCCTGCAGCACGGCACCGACCCAGGGGAAGTCCTCGCGCAGCCGCCGCACGACCGACAGGGTGGCGTCGGTGGTGGTGTGGTCCTCGGCGTCGACGGTGACCCACACCCCCGCCGCGGCGGCGGCCGCGCAGATCTGCCGGGCGTGCTCGAGCGCGAGGCCGGGGCCCTCGGGGCCGAGGGCCAGGCCGAGCGCCGTGAGCTTGACCGACACCTCCACCGCCGGCATCGGCGCACCGCGATCGACCAGCGGAGTCAGGTCGGCGATCAGCGCCTCGTATTCGGCGACGATCGCCCGGGCCTGCGCGAGATCGGTGGTGTCCTCCCCGAGATGGTCGATGCTCACCGCCCGCCCGCTGCCGAGCAGGGCCTTCGTGGCCGCCAGCGCGTCGGGGCGGGTGTCGCCGGCGACGAACCGGTCGACGAGCCGGCGTGTCGGCGGCGCCGTGGTGACCAGCGCCCGGACGCGGGGCGACTTCGCGGCGGCGAGGATCACCGGCCGCAGCGGGTTCGACGCCAGCCGCGGCAGCGCCCGCGACGTCACGGGCGGCGACGGCAGCGGTTCCGAGGCGACCACGGACCTCACCCGCCCTTCATGTGCGGGTACCGGTAGTCCGTCGGCGGCACGAACGTCTCCTTGATCGTCCGCGCCGACACCCAGCGCAGCAGGTTCAGCGGCGAGCCCGCCTTGTCGTCGGTGCCGGACGCCCGGCCGCCGCCGAAGGGTTGCTGCCCCACCACCGCGCCGGTGGGTTTGTCGTTGACGTAGAAGTTGCCGGCCGCGAACCGCAGCGCGGCGGTGGCCTCCTCGACGGCCGCGCGGTCCTCGGCGACCACCGACCCGGTGAGCGCGTAGGGGGCGCCGCGGTCGACGAGGTCGAGCACCCGCCTCCACGCGTCCGGCTCCGCGTCGTCGTAGACGTGCACGCTCAGCACCGGACCGAAGTACTCCGTGCACATCGACTCGTCACCCGGATCGTCGGCGAGCAGGACGGTGGGCCGCACGAACCAGCCGACCCACTGGTCGTACCCGCCGCCCACGGCGATCTCGATCGACTCGCGGTCACGGGCCCGCCCGAGGGCGCCGACGACCTTCTCGTACGCGGTCCGGTCGATCAGGGCGCCGCCGAAGTTCGACAGGTCGGTCACGTCGCCGTAGGTCAGGTTCTCGACCTCGTCGAGGAACTCGGTGCGCATGCGCCGCCACAGGGAGCGGGGCAGGAACGCCCGCGACGCCGCCGAACACTTCTGGCCCTGGTATTCGAAGGCCCCCCGGATCAGGGCCGTGGACAGCACACCCGGATCGGCCGACGGATGCGCGAGGACGAAATCCTTGCCGCCGGTCTCCCCCACCAGCCGCGGATACGTGCGGTAGCCGTCGATGTTGGCCCCGACCTCCCGCCACAGGTGCTGGAACGTCCGGGTCGAACCGGTGAAGTGGATACCGGCCAGCCGCGGATCGCGCAGGAGCACCTCCGACGCGACCCGGCCGTCCCCGGTGATCAGATTGATCACGCCCGGCGGCATCCCCGCCGCCTCGAGCAGGCGCATCGTCCAGTACGCCGACAGGGACTGCGTCGGTGCGGGCTTCCACACCACGGTGTTGCCCAGCAGCGCCGGCGCGGTGGGCAGGTTCCCGGCGATCGCCGTGAAGTTGAACGGGGTGATCGCGTAGACGAATCCCTCGAGCGGCCGGTAGTCCATCCGGTTCCACACGCCCGGCGACGAGGACGGTTGGTCGGCGAGCAGCGCGCGGGCGAAGTGCACGTTGAACCGCCAGAAGTCGACCAGTTCGCACGGCGCGTCGATCTCCGCCTGCTGCACCGACTTGGACTGGCCCAGCATGGTGGCGGCCGCGAGCGTCTCCCGCCACGGCCCGGCGAGCAGGTCGGCGGCTCGCAGCAGCACGGCCGCGCGGGCGTCGAACGACATCTCCCGCCACGCGGGGGCCGCAGCCGTCGCCGCTTCGACGGCCGCCGTCGCGTCCGCCGGGGTGGCGTTGCGCAGCGTGCCGAGCACCGCGTGATGGTTGTGGGGCTGGACGATGTCGAAGCGATCGCCCTCACCGTGCACGTGGTCGCCGCCGATGACGTGCGAGACATCCACCGGTTCGGCCGCCAGCTCCTTCAGCTTGGCGGTGAGACGCTCCCGCTCCGGGCTGCCGGGAGCGTAGGTGTGGACCGGCTCGTTGGCCGGCGCAGGAACTGCAGTGACGGCGTCCATGGGGCCTCCCTGGGCCCAGGGTAGCGCCGAACACCGCGTCGCATACGGCAATCCTGCTCGGGCAGCGTCGCTTCCGCCGCGCGCCGGTGCACGGCTGCGCCGCCGGACGGTCGCCTCCGCCGCGCGGGCGGCACATCCGCCGCCGCGCGCGTCACATCAGCCGCTGCGCGCGCGTCACATCAGCCGCTGCGCGGCGGCCGCGATCCTCTCGTCCGAGGCCGTCAGCGCGATCCGCACGTGCTGGACGCCGCCGGGACCGTAGAACTCGCCCGGGGCCACGAGGATCCCGCGTTCGGCGAACCAGTCCACCGTCGCGCGGCACTCCTCGCCGCGGCTCGCCCACAGGTACAGGCCGGCCTCGGAGTGATCCACCGTGAACCCGGCGCCGCGGACGGCCGCGAGCAGCACCTCGCGGCGCTTGCGGTACAGCTCGCGCTGCGCGTTCTCGTGTTCGTCGTCGTTCAGCGCGACGGTCATCGCCGCCTGGATCGGCAGCGGCACCATCATGCCGGCGTGCTTACGCACCTCGAGCAGGTCCGCGACGAGTTCGGCGTCGCCGGTGACGAACCCGGCGCGGTAGCTGGCCAGGTTCGACGTCTTCGACAGCGAGTGCACCGCGAGCAGGTTCGTGTGGTCGCCGTCGCACACGCTCGGGTGCAGGACGGACAGCGCCTCGCCCTCCCAGGTCAGGCCCAGGTAGCACTCGTCGGAGACGACGATCGCGTCGCGGCTGCGCGCCCAGTCCACCACCTTGCGCAGGTGTTCGAGGCCGAGCACCTTGCCCGTCGGGTTCGACGGCGAGTTCACGAACACCAGCGCCGCGCCCTCGGGTCCCAGGCGGTTGAGCCCGTCGGCACGAATGATCCGCGTGCCGGCGAGCAGCGCTCCCACCTCGTAGGTCGGGTACGCCAGCTCGGGGATCACCACCAGGTCACTGCCGCCGAGGCCGAGGAGGCTCGGCAGCCAGGCGATCATCTCCTTGGTGCCGATGGCCGGCAGGATCGCGGACTCGTCGATGCCGGTGACACCGTAGCGGCGGGCCAGCGCCCCGACCGCGGCGGCGCGCAGCGCTTCCGTGCCGTGGGTGGTCGGATACCCGGATTCCTCCGCGACGGCGAGCAGCGCCGCACGGATGACCGGGGCGACGGGGTCGACGGGGGTGCCGACCGAGAGATTGACGATGCCGTCGGGATGCGCGGCCGCCTTCTCCTTCGCGCCGGTCAGCGAGTCCCACGGAAAGTCCGGCAGGCTCGCGGCCACCGAACGACGAGTGCGCGCCACGGTACCGCCGATCACTATTCCTCGCCCATGGGCGGCAGCGCCTTCACGAACGGCGGGTCGTAGTCGACCTTGCCGAGCTTGGCGGCGCCGCCGGGGGATCCGAGATCGTCGAAGAAGTCGACGTTGGCCTTGACGTACGCGCTCCACTCGTCCGGCACGTCGTCCTCGTAGAAGATCGCCTCGACGGGGCACACCGGCTCGCAGGCACCGCAGTCCACGCACTCGTCCGGATGGATGTACAGCATGCGACCGCCCTCGTAGATGCAGTCGACCGGGCATTCCTCGATGCACGCCTTGTCCAACACGTCCACGCACGGTTCCGCAATCGTGTACGTCACTGGTGTTCTCCCTGCCTCTCTGGTCGCCCGCCCACCTGCACGGTCACGCCGAATCGGGGCGCGCTCCGCGTCCGTCGACGTCCAGTATCCCCCGCCGCGGGGACGCCCCTCCGAGTTAGGGTGCCCTGACTAGACGGGCCCCTGCTGGGCGCCCAGCCACTGCTGCCCGTCCGCGGCGGCCCGGGACAGGGCGGACCGCTCTCCGACGTATCCGGCCAGTGCCCCCACCAGCGGCAGCACTCCGAGCGCGCGCCACGCGCCCGACGGCTGCGGACGCCGCGCGAGTTCCGCGTTCACCGCCCGGACCAGGTCGATCGTCGACCGCACCGGACGCCGCACCCACGACAGCGGCGTCCCGGTTTCGCCCGTGCCGAGGAGGTCGCGGCGGCACAGCACGGCCGCGAGCATCCGCACCTGGCGGTCGCGGTCGTGGACTCCGCGTTCCCGGGCGACGGCGAGCAGCACGATCGCCTGGTTGACGACGCCGAGCGCGTCCTGCAGCGGCAGCATCCGGCCCACCACTCCCAGCATGCCCGGGAATGCGACGGGCAGCGTCGAGACCGAGCCGAGCCCACCGACCCACCAGTTCACCCGCTCCTGCGCCGAGGCGGCCGCCCACGCCGCCGTGCCCGGCACGCGACCGGCGTCGAGCACGGCCGCGGCCGCGTCGAGCACCTGCTCGACCGGGGTCCGCTCCCGCACCGTCGGCACGAACGTGCGGGCCTTGAGCCCGAACGGGTCGAGGTACGCCAGGTCGAACAGCGGCCCGGCGCCCGCGGCGGTCACGTCCAGGGCCGCCGCGACGACTCCGTCGCCCAGCCGGGGGCTCACCGGCCGGCCCCGCTGAGGGCGCCCCCGTCGACGGCGAGCGGCGCGTAGGCGGTGGTCCGTTGGCGGGCCGGGCGACCGATGCCCTCGGCGATCGCCACGAGTTCCGCCACGGTCTTCTCCGAGCCGTGCTGGGAACCCGCCATCCGGGAGATCGTCTCCTCCATCAGGGTGCCGCCGAGATCGTTGGCGCCGCCCTGCAGCATCGCCTGCGTGCCGGCGACACCGAGCTTGACCCAGCTGGTCTGGATGTTGTCGATCCGGCCGTGCAGCATGATCCGCGCCAGCGCGTGCGCGGCGCGGTTGTCGCGCAACGTCGGACCGGGCCGCGAGGCGCCGGCCAGGTACAGCGGCGACGACTGGTGCACGAACGGCAGCAGCACGAACTCCGTGAAGCCGCCGGTGCGGTCCTGGATCCCGCGCAGCACGTTCAGGTGCCCCACCCAGTGGTGCGGCTGGTCGACGTGGCCGTACATCATCGTCGAGCTGGACCGCAGCCCCACCTCGTGCGCGGTGGTGACCACCTCGATCCACTCCGCGGTGGGCAGCTTGCCCTTGGTGAGCACCCAGCGGACCTCGTCGTCGAGGATCTCCGCGGCGGTGCCGGGGATCGTGTCGAGGCCGGCCTCACGCAGCTCGGTCAGCCAGTCGCGGACGGACACGCCGCTGCGGGAGACGCCGTTGGCGATCTCCATCGGGGAGAAGGCGTGCACGTGCATCGACGGCACCCGCTCCTTGACCGCGCGGACCAGGTCGGCGTAGCCGGTGACGGGCAGTTCCGGGTCGATGCCGCCCTGCATGCACACCTCGGTGGCACCGGCGACGTGCGCCTCCCACGCCCGGTCCGCGACCTCGGCGGTGGACAGGGTGAACGCATCGGCGTCGCCCTTGCGCTGCGCGAACGCGCAGAACCGGCAGCCGGTGTAGCAGATGTTGGTGAAGTTGATGTTCCGGTTGATCACGTACGTGACGTCGTCGCCGACCGTGTCGCGGCGCAGCTGGTCGGCCAGGGCGACGACCGCCTCGAGGCCGGGCCCGTCGGCGTGCGCGAGAGCGACGTACTGGGCGTCGGTACAACCGGCGGGGTCCTTCTCCGCGGCGCGCAGCGCCGAGAGCACGTCCCCGTCCAGCCGCACCGGGGCATTCGCGCCGAGCGCGAGGACCTGCTCGCGCACGGTGTCCCAGTCGCCGAACGCGCTGCCGAGGTCGGAGCGGTACTCGGTGTTGCGACCGGTCACGTCGATCTCGGAGTTCAGATCCACGCGGCCGCTGGACTCCCAATCGAGGTCGGGCTCCTGCCACGGCTGCCCCTGCGGGGTCACGTCCCGGGCCAGACCCGTCGCCGGGTCCGCCAGCGCGCGCACGTGGGCGGCGATCCGCGGGTCGATCCACGGCTGCCCGGCCAGCACGTACTGCGGCTGGGCGGCGATCCGCTCGGTGAGGGTGAACCCGGCGTCGGCGCTGATCCGTGCCAGCGCGTCCAGGTTCGGCCACGGCCGTTCCGGGTTGACGTGGTCCGGGGTCAGCGGTGAGACCCCACCCCAGTCGTCGACGCCCGCGGCGAGCAGCGCGCGGCACTCGTCCGCGGCGACGAGGTTCGGCGGTGCCTGGATGCGCATGGACGGGCCGAGCACGAGCCGGGCCACGGCGATCGCGGCCCGGAACTCGTCGAGTCCGGCGTCGTCCACGTCGCGCATCGCGGTGTCGTCCTTCGCCCGGAAGTTCTGCACGATCACTTCCTGGATGTGCCCGAACGCCTTGTGCTGCTTGCGGATTGCCGCGATGGATTCGGCGCGCTCGGTGAGCGTCTCGCCGATGCCGACGAGGATGCCGGTCGTGAACGGCACCGACAGCCGGCCCGCGTCGGTGAGTACCCGCAGCCGCACCGCCGGATCCTTGTCGGGGCTGCCGTGGTGGCACTCCCCCTGCTCGGTGAACAACCGGGTCGACGTGGTCTCGAGCATCATGCCCATCGACGGGGCCACCGGCTTGAGACGGGACATCTCGGCCCAGCTCATCACCCCGGGATTCAGGTGCGGCAGCAGCCCGGTCTCCTCGAGAACCCGGATCGCCATCGCGCGCACGTAGTCGAGGGTCGAGTCGTAGCCCCGCTCGTCGAGCCACTGCCGCGCCTCCGGCCAGCGCTCCTCGGGCCGGTCACCGAGCGTGAACAGTGCTTCCTTGCAACCCAGTTCGGCTCCACGCCGGGCGATGTCGAGAATCTCGTCGGGCTCGAGATACATCCCCTGCCCGGCGGCGCGCAGCTTGCCCGGCACGGTCACGAACGTGCAGTAGTGGCAGCGGTCCCGGCACAGCCGGGTGATGGGGACGAACACCTTGCGGGAATACGTGACCGTGCCCGGCCTGCCCGCCGCGAGCAGACCGGCGTCGCGCACCCGGGCGGCCGAGGCACACAGGTCCTCGAGATCCGATCCGCGGGCGGCGAGCAGGATCGCGGCCTCGTCGACGTTGAGCGTCGCCCCGTCCCGCGCGCGCCGCAACGCCCGCCGCATGCCCGACGGCGAAACCCGCACAGGATCCGCCGCGGACGACACGGGCCCGGCCGCGCCGGCGCGGACCGAGGGCAGGGGCAACATCGCGGGCGTGGCACCGTCGTGGGTCGAATCGGTCATTCGCCGATCATGCGCCACCCGCCGTACCCATGCCACCTCGGGGGCACGTCCCCGGCGAACTCACTCGCGGGGATAGTCCTCGTCTCCCGGGACGACCCGGCTCTGCTCGAGAACGTCCGCGGGCTCCACCTCGAGCGGCACCGAGGTCACCTCGTCGTCGGCCGGTTCGTCCTCGGCCGGCATCTCCTGCTCGATCCGATCGGCCTCGGGCAGCTCCGTGTATTCGGTGGTCTCCGATGATTCGGTCACGGCGGTCCTCCTCCTCGTGTCGACTCCGAACCCGGACGCGGCATTGCCGGGTTTGCTCGCCCGATCAGCTTAGCCTGGAACCGACTGGACACCACCGACGAGGAGAACCGCGTGAACCGGGACGACTCCCCGCCGCCCCCGGCAGCCGGCAGGGCCGCCCCGCCGCCGGTGACGATGGCCGATCCGGCGTGGCGCCCCAGCCCGAGGGCGCGGCTGCTGTGGGCGGTGAGCGCCGCGCTGCTGTGGGTGCCGGTCGTGGCCGCGCAGGTGATGTGGGCGATCGTCGACTCCGGCCGGCACCCGGGCTGGCACGTCGCCGCCGGCGTCGCCACCGCGGTTCTCGCCGTCGCGCACATCGCCGTGATGCCGCTGTGGCGGTACCGGGTGCACCGCTGGGAGATCACCGACACCGCCGTGTACACGCGCACGGGGTGGATCACCCAGGAACGCCGGATCGCGCCGATCTCCCGGATCCAGACGGTCGACACGGAGCGGGGCCCGATCGAACGGTGGCTCGGCCTCGCGACCGTCACCGTCACCACCGCGTCGTCCGCGGGCGCCGTGGAGATCACCGCCCTCGACGTCGGGGTCGCCGACGCCACCGCCGCCCGGCTCACCGCGATCGCCGGCAGCAGTCAGGCCGATGCCACGTGAGCGACGTACCCGTGCCGCCGGAGCGGGCGGACGCCCCCGCCCTCGCCGCCGAGGCCGAGCAGCCGTGGTTGCGGCTGGATCCGCGGATGCTGCTGATCCACCCCGTCGAGGAGGTACTGCGGTTGTTGCCGGTGCTGGTGGCGTCGGTGGTGCTCGGCAGCAGCAGCGGCAACCACGGCTGGGGCCTGGCGGTGGCCGCGCTGCTGGTGGTGATCGGCATGCTGCGCTGGTTCACCACGACCTACCGGATCGGACCGGTGCACGTGGAGCTGCGCCGGGGCCTGCTGCAGCGCCAGCTGCTGTCGGTACCGCGCAGCCGCATCCGGTCCGTGGACGTCGAACAGCGCCTGCTGCACCGGCTGCTCGGGCTGGCGGTCGTGCGGATCGGGACCGGCCAGCGGACCGGCGCCGGACACGAACGCAACCGGTTCGAGCTGAACGGCCTGGCGGTCGGCGCTGTGCCGGCGCTGCGCGCCGCCCTGCTCGGCACGCACACGGGAGCGGCGGACGAGACGGACGAGGTGGCCGCGCCGGCCGAAACCGGGATCGCCCGGTTCCGGCCGGGCTGGGTGCGCTACGCCCCGTTCTCGACCACGGGACTGGTCACCGTCGCGGCGGTGGTGGGACTCGCCTTCCAGTACGGGATCGCCGAGCGGATCGGCGAGTCGGCCACCGTCGAGCGCGGGCTGTCGTCGATCGAGGCCGCCGGCCCGTTCGTCGCCGCCGTGCTCGGCCTGCTCGTGCTGGGCGTGGTGGCGAGTCTGGTGGCGTGCGTGCGCTACGTGCTGCTGTACGCGGACCTGTCGGTCACCGACGACGGGCGGATGCTGCGGGTCGGGCACGGCCTGCTGCGGCACCGGCACACCACCCTGGACCGGCGCCGCCTGCGCGGAGTGAGCCTTCGCGAGCCACTTGCGCTGCGCCTGGCCGGCGGGGCCCGCCTGGACGCGGTGATGACCGGCGTCGCCGCCGAGCACGGCGAGTCGTCGCTGCTGCTACCGCCCGCGCCCTCGGCCGAGGCGCGGCGGGTCGCGGCGGCGGTGCTGCGCGACACGCGTCAGCTCGACGCCCCGCTGCGGCCGCACGGCCCGGCGGCGCGGCGGCGACGGTTCACCCGGGCGCTGAGTCCCGTGGCGCTGGCCGTCGCCGCCGGTGCGACGGCGGTCGCGGTCACCGGCCGCACGGTCCCGGTGGCGGCCTGGGGGCCGGCGGCCGCGGTCGTCACGGTGGCGGCGGTGGGGCTGGCGTGGGATCGCTACCGCAGCCTGGGGCATGCCGTGCTGGGCGCGGGGACGCACGACGCGACGACGTGGCTGATCACCCGCGGCGGGTCGCTGGATCGGCGCCGCGTCTCGCTCGAGGCGGACGGCATCATCGGCTGGACGGTGCGGCAGACGTTCTTCCAGCGCCGCGCCGGGGTGGCGACCGTCGTCGCCGCAACCCCGGCCGGTACGGGCCGCTACGCGGTGGTGGACCTCCCCGCGGAGCAGGCGTGGGCGCTGGTCGAGGCGGTCACTCCCGGGGCCGGCGACATCTGGGCGCGCCGATGAACCCGACCGATCGGCCCCCGGACCTGGCGACGCTCGACGCGCGCCTGATCGAGTGCCGGGCCTGCCCGCGCCTGGTCGCGTGGCGGGAGCAGGTGGGCCGGGAGAAGCGTGCCGCCTACCGCGACGAGGAGTACTGGGCGCGTCCCGTGCCCGGGTTCGGACCGACGGATGCGTCCCTGCTGATCGTGGGCCTGGCCCCGGCCGCGCACGGCGGCAACCGGACCGGCCGGATGTTCACCGGTGACCGCTCGGGCGACTTCCTGTACGCCGCGCTGCACGCGGCGGGCCTGGCGTCGCAGCCCACCGCGACGCACCGCGGCGACGGCCTCGAGCTGTTCGGCACCCGCGTCACGTCGCCGGTGCACTGCGCGCCGCCGGCCAACCGGCCGACGCCGCAGGAGCGGGACACCTGCGGCACCTGGCTCGACGCGGAGCTGCAGCTGCTGACGCCGACGTTGCGCTCGGTCGTGGTGCTCGGCGGCTTCGGATGGCAGGCACTGCTTCCGGTGCTCGACGGCGCCGGCTGGGCCGTTCCGCGTCCCCGCCCCGGATTCGGGCACGGCACGGCGGTGGAACTCGCGCCGCGCGGCGACGCTGCGGACCGCGGGCCGCTACACGTGTTCGGTTGCTACCACGTGAGCCAGCAGAACACGTTCACCGGCCGGCTCACCCCGGCCATGCTCACCGCCGTGCTCACGGACGCGGCGCGGGCTGCCGGACTGCGCTCGTGAGCGCGGCCATGCGGGCGACGAACAGGTGCAACCCGGCGGGGGCGAGCGCACCGACCGGCAGCAGCAGGGTCCGCCAGTCGGCGACGAGGAGCTGATCGCCGCCGGGACCGCCGGCCAGGCACAGGACGAAACCGACGATCCACGCCAACAGCGGCCACGCCGCGCGCGAGGTGGACCCGGTCTCGGCGCGCATCGCCAGCACCAGGAGCATGTTCGCCGCGCCGGCCAGCACGATCGTGATCGGGAACGGCACCGTGCCGATGTACAGGCCGAGGAAGAACACGGACAGCAGCGCGCAGAGGAAGCCGTCGAAGGTCAGCAGCGCGACGATGCCCGGCCGCGGCTTCGGCGCCGGCGGGGCGGGGACCTCGGTGGCCGTGGTGGCGGGATCGACCGTCATCGTTCGATAGTGCGCCACCGGCGCGGGCAGGTGGTCACCGGGTCCCGGCCGATCACGGCACCGGCGGGTAGCCCATGAGCGTCAGCACGTGGCTGGCCTGGTCCGCGAATCCGTAGAGCGCCTGGTAGTAGGCGGCGTTGATCTGGTCCGCGTAGGGACGCAGCGAATCGACGAATGCGACGATCTGGTTCTGGACGGACCAGTTGTACATCAGGACCCTCTCGTGTGACCGCGATCACCTGTCCGGTGCTCGTGGTCACACTAACTCAGCCCGGCGAAGAGGTCACGCTCCCGGCCGGAGCCGTCGACGTCGCCGCGGTCGCCCCGGACGAGCACGTAGTGCTCCTGCTCCAGCACGGGCTGCGCGACGAGGTTGGACAGGGCGAACTGTGCTCCGCCGGGCGCGACGACGACCTGGGTCGCGTGCGCCGCCAGGGCCGCCCGCTTGGCGTCGAGCACGCCGGCGACGTCGACCACGGTGGTGACCTGTTGGTCGGGCACGCACGGCAGGTCGTCGGGGCCGGGACGCTGCCACCCGTCGGGCAGGACGGTCATCTCCGCGATGCCGCGGCGCAGGGCGCTCGCCTCGGTGACGGTCCAGTACAGCTTCGCCGGGTTCCACGGTGCGCCGGCGTGCGGGTAGGCGCCGGTCCCCGCGGCCTCGACCGCTGCGGTCACGACGTGATGCACCCGGATGTGGTCGGGGTGGCCGTAACCGCCCACGGGGTCGTAGGTGACCACCACGTGCGGGCGCAGTTCCCGGATCACCGCGACGAGTGCGGCCACCGCCTCGTCGCGGTCGGCGTTCACCCAGGCCCGCGGGTTCGCGGCCGACGGGGTACCGGCCATCCCGGAGTCGCGCCAATGCCCGGCGCCGCCGAGGAAGCGGGGGGCGGGCACGCCGAGGGCGGCCAGCGCCCGGCCGAGTTCGTGGATGCGATAGCCACCGAGCTGATCGGCCCGGTCGGCGGTGAGCTGCGCCCATTCGTCGCCGACGACCTCGCCCTCCTCCCCGAGGGTGCACGTCACGACGGTGACCTCGGCGCCCTCGGCGGCGTAGCGGGCGATGGTGCCGCCCGTGGTGATGGATTCGTCGTCGGGATGGGCGTGCACCAGCAGCAGGCGTTTCGGCGCGGGGGTGTTCCGATCGGTCACGGTGTGGTCCTCCACCAGTTCTGCGCGTCGGACAGGGGACCGGCGGGGATCGAGCCGGCCAGCGTCACGCCCTCGACGCCGGGTCCCGCGGCGATCACGGTGCGGTCCTGCACGATCGGCAGGGTGACGGCGAGGTCCCACAGCTTCGGCTGCGCCCCGGCCAGGACGGCGGGCACGTCGCCGGCGCCGCGCAGGGCTCCGGCGAGTTCGGGGTCGAGGGTGGGGTCGCACACCCCGGACACGTTGCTCGGTGCGGCGAGTTGCGCCTCGGCGGCCTCGATCTCGTCGTCGGGAACCGGCCCGGCGTCACCGTCGGGGGCGGGCTGCGGCGTCGGGGTGGGCGCGGGAGCCGGCTCGACGTCACCGTCGGGGGCGGGCTGCGGCGTCGGGGTGGGCGCGGGAGCCGGCTCGACGGAGCCGGGATCCTGCTCGGGAAGCACTGGGGGGCAACCGAATCGGGACAGCGCAGCGGCGGCCGGGTCGCCTCCGGCGCGCGTCCAGCCGACCACCGCATGCACGGTTCCCTCGACGAGGGCGTCGCCGTAGAGTTCGTCGGGCGGCAACGTCGCCACGGTGGCGGCGACGCCGGCCCCACGCAGCTGGTCCGCGGCGGTGCGGGCGACCGCGTCGGCCACCGGCGAGTTCTCCGGCACGCCCAGCACGAGGGTGAGCGGCACGTCGCCCTGGGCGAGCAGTCCCGTCGTCGCCGTCTCGGGCGTCGGGGTGGTGGTCGCTTCGATCGCCGCCGGACCGGCCGGTACATAGCCGGCCCCGGCGAGGAGCGCGAGGGACTCCTCGCGGCCGGGCCGCGGCGGCATCGTCGGCGAATAGCCGGGATCGGACGGGGCGAGCACCTGCGCACGGGCCGCGACGACGGCCGATTCCGTGCCGGCCGCGACGGTGGCCAGCAGGTCCGGGTCGAGAAGGCCGAGGACGGCCCGGCGCACGCGCGGATCGGCGAACTCGGTCGTGCGGCCGTTGAGGGTCAGCTCGAGGACGCGGGGTTGCAGTTGGGTGCCGGTGCGCACCTGCGGGATCGCGCCGAGCTGGGCGAGCAGCGCGGATCCCCCGCCGTGCATCTGCGCGACCTGCGCGTCGCCGGTGCGAATGGACTCGGCGAGCTGCGCGTCGGTTCCGCCGCGGCGCAACAGGATCCGGTCGGGCCGGGCCGGCGTCCCCCAGAAGCGATCGTTGCGTTCGAGCAGGATCTCGCCGCGGCCACGGTCGACGGACTTGACATGGAACTGCCCGCCGGACACCGGAATCGATTCGGCGAGGCTCGTGGTGAAACCGCCCGGAGTGTCCTTGACGAGGTGGGCCGGCAGCAGATGGGTGAACAGTTCCCGCCACGCCGGGTAGGGCTCGCGCAGCGTGACGGTGACGGTCTTGCCGCCGCCGGAGGATCCGACGTCCTCGATGAGGCGGTATCCGGCGGGATCGACCACACCGGGCCGGGTGATCATCTGCTGCCACAGATACCGGAAGTCCTCGGCGGCGATGGGCGCGCTGTCGGACCACTGCGCCTCGTCGCGCACCTGGTAGGTGATGGTGAACGGCACCTGCGAGGTGACCTCGGCCGATGCGAGGACGGACTCGTCGAGCACCCACGCGGTGGCGCCGGGCCGCGCGGGGTCGGGCACGGGCCGGAACGCGCTCGGCAGCACCATCCCGGCGACGGTGTTGCCGACGGGCGACTGGTCGGCGAGCAGGTGCGGGTTGAACCCGGCGCCCACGTCGTCGACGGCCACCACGACGGTGTTGAGCTGGGGAACCGGGGCGGGGGTCCGGGTGGGCTCGGTCTGCTCGATCGGCGGCGGCGGATCGGCGGTGCACGCCGTCAACCCCAGCACCGCGGCGACCGCGGTGATCCCGGCGATCCTGCGCATCCGGCCTCCCTTCCCTCCGGGATGCGGCGGTGGCCCCGGCCGCGCCGGGACCACCCCTGCCGCACTACTCGTCCACTGCCGCGACTACTTGTTGCGAGCCTTCTCCCGTGAGCGGGCGCGGGCCCGGTCGGTGGCCGACAGGTGCACCTTGCGCACCCGGAGGATCTCCGGGGTGACCTCGACGCACTCGTCGGACGCGCAGAACTCCATGGCCTCCTCGAGGCTCAGGGTGATCGGCTTCGCGAGGGTCTCCATCACGTCGGCCGTGGAGGAGCGCATGTTGGTGAGCTTCTTCTCGCGGGTGACGTTGATGTCGAGATCCTCGGCGCGCGGGTTGATGCCCACGACATGGCCCTCGTAGGTGTCGCTGCCCGGCTCCACGAAGAAGGTGCCGCGGTCGCCGAGCTGGATCATGGCGAACGGCGTGACCGAGCCCGAGCGGTCGGAGACCAACGAGCCGGTGTGCCGTGCGCGGATCTCCCCGGCCCACGGGGCGTAGCCGTGGAAGACGGCGTTGGCGATGCCCGTGCCGCGGGTCTCGGTGAGGAAGTCGGTGCGGAACCCGATGAGGCCGCGCGACGGGACGATGAACTCCATGCGCACCCATCCGGCGGCGTGGTTGGACATCTGCACCATCTTGCCCTTGCGGGCCGCGAGCAGCTGGGTGATCGCGCCGAGGTGTTCCTCGGGGCTGTCGATGGTGAGTTCCTCGTAGGGCTCGTGCACCTTGCCGTCGACCTGCCGGGTGACCACCTGCGGCTTGCCGACGGTGAGCTCGAAGCCCTCGCGGCGCATCTGCTCGACGAGGATGGCCAGCGCCAGCTCGCCGCGGCCCTGCACCTCCCAGGCGTCGGGGCGGCCGATGTCGAGCACGCGCAGCGACACGTTGCCGACCAGCTCCGAGTCGAGACGGGACTTGACCATGCGCGCGGTCAGCTTGTGGCCCTGCACGCGGCCGACGAGCGGTGACGTGTTGGTGCCGATGACCACCGAGATGGCCGGCTCGTCGACCGTGATGCGCGGCAGCGCGACCGGGTCGTCCACATCGGCGAGGGTGTCGCCGATCATGATGTCGGGGATGCCGGCGACGGCGACGATGTCGCCGGCGACGGCGACGTCACCGGGCCGGCGCTCGACACCGATGGTCTGGAGCAGCTCGGTGATCTTCACGTTCTTCACGCCGTCGGCGTGCATCCACGCGACGGTCTGGCCCTTGCGCAGCTCGCCGTTGTGGATGCGCAGCAGCGCCAGGCGGCCGAGGAACTCGGAGGCGTCGAGGTTGGTGACGTGGGCCTGCAGCGGTGCGGCCGGATCGCCCTTGGGGGCGGGGATGTACTTCATGAGGACGTCGAACAGCGCGTCGAGGTTCTCGGCGGAGGGCGCCTGTCCGTTCTCGGGTTGTTCCGTGGACGCCTTGCCCTCGCGCCCGGAGGCGTACAGGACCGGCAGATCCAGCAGCTGCTCGGCGGCCTCGGAGGCCTCGTCGTCGAGGTCGGAGGCGAGGTCGAGCAGCAGGTCGTGGGTCTCCTCGACGACCTCGGCGATGCGGGCGTCGGGGCGGTCGGTCTTGTTGACCACCAGCAGCACCGGCAGCGACGCGGAGAGCGCCTTGCGCAGCACGAAACGGGTCTGCGGCAGCGGGCCCTCGGACGCGTCGACGAGCAGGACGACGCCGTCGACCATGGACAGGCCGCGCTCGACCTCGCCACCGAAGTCGGCGTGACCGGGGGTGTCGATCACGTTGATGACGGTGACGGTGCCGTCACCGTTGTGCCGGTGCACGGCGGTGTTCTTCGCGAGAATGGTGATGCCCTTCTCGCGCTCGAGGTCACCGGAGTCCATGACCCGGTCGACGAGTTCCGCGCGCTCGGCGAAGGCGCCCGACTGGCGCAGCATGGCGTCGACGAGGGTGGTCTTACCGTGGTCGACGTGCGCGACGATGGCGACGTTGCGGAAACTGGCGGTGCTCACGCGATGGCTCTCCTGGCTGTTGTCCGGCCACACGGCACTGGACCCAGACGGCACCTCGCCCGTACGGCGTTCTTGCGGTGGCCGCGTCGCGAATGCGAGTCACCCGTTCACGGCCGCGAACGGCCCGCACAGGCACTGCGGCCTCCAATACAGTACAGGTCGGACGTGGTGCCTCGCGCCCGCCGACGGCCGATTCGCCAGTTCGCGGGCCGGATCGTGACGTTCGCCACGTCCCGGTGCGCCGATCGGCGAACCCGCCGCGCCGTCAGCGCCCGAGGTGCGCGCGCAGCTCCGGCAGCCACAGCCGGTCGTTCGGCACCAGGTCGATCCGCTCCAGCTCGTCGGCGTCCACCCAGCACAGTGCCGCGTGCTCGAGCGGCCGCGGTTCCCCGGAGAGCAGCTCCACCCGGTAGGCGCGCAGCACCCGGCCGCCGTCCAGCGGTACCTCGACCCCGACCCGCTGCGCACCGGCGACCTCCACGCCCAGTTCCTCGCGCAGCTCCCGGCGCAGCGCCGCCTCGGCGGACTCCCCCGGCTCGGCCTTGCCGCCCGGCAGCTCCCACAGCCCCGCCAGCTCCGGCGGCCCGACGCGCTGGGCCAGCAACAGCCGGCCGTCGCGGAAGATCGCCCCGGCCACCACCTCGTCCGCTCGGCCCGTCGTTGCACTCATGTGCGGCATCGTCCCAGAATGGGGCATGGCCGAGTTGCTCTCCGACGCCGACATCGAGACCGCCCTCGCCCAGCTCCCCGAGTGGCGACGGGACGGGAACGCGATCGTGCGCACCGTCGAGTCCTCCTCCTTCCCCGAGGCCGTCGCGCTGGTGGACAGGGTGGCCGAGGCGGCCGAGGCGGCGAACCACCACCCCGACATCGACATCCGCTGGCGGAAGGTGACCTACTCGCTCTCCACCCATTCCGCCGGCGGGATCACCGGGTCGGACGTGGAACTGGCCCGGAAGATCGACGCGCTGGCCCGCGGCTGACGGGCGGGGCCGGAGCCGGGCGCCCGGTGTAGACGATCCACGCGTACACCGCCAGCACCCCGGCCACGTTGCACGCGCCCGCCCAGGCCAGCAAGGCGGGGCGGGAGATGTCCCACATCGAGTCCTGCGCCAGGCCGAGGAGCCACGGCACCCCGACGACGGTCAGCACCGCCCAGAACCCGGCGAGCACGCGGGTGCCGAGACGGCCGGCCAGCGGCCCGTAGACCAGCCACAGCAGCATCGGCAGTACCCACACCCAGTGGTGCATCCAGGAGATCGGGGACACCAGCAGCCCGAACAGTTCGACGACGACGATCGTGCCGAGCCGGTCGTCCGGGCCGAGGGCACGCCAGGCCGCGAAGGCCAGCACCGCCGAGACCGCGACCGCCGCCAGCCACAGCGGCCCGGTGCCGACGTCGTGCCCCACGATGCGGCTCAGCGCTCCGCGCAGCGACTGGTTCCACACCGATCCCACCGGCCCGATCCGGTCGGCGTCGCCGAACAACGTGGTGAAGTAGGTCCGCGCCTGGTCGCCGAGGACCAGCCAGCTGACGGCGACGGTGGCGGCGAAGGTCGCCGCGGAGAAGAACGCCGCCGCCCAGCGCCGTCGCGCCACGAAGTACATGCCGGCGATCGCCGGGGTCAGCTTGATGCCGGCGAGCAATCCGACCAGTCCGCCCGAGAGCCACCAGCGGTTGCTGCGGACCGCGACCATCACGCCGAACGCCAGGAACACGTTGACCTGTCCGTAGTCGAGGGTCGTGCGGATGGGCTCCGTCCAGATTCCTACCGCCGTCCACACGAGCGCGACCGCCGTCCAGCGCGCGCCGTGCGCCGCGGGACCGAACAGCAGCTCGAGGCTGATGCGCAGGAGGCCGAACAGGGCGGCGACGGTCAGCAGCTGCCACACCACCCCGACCGCCGGGAAGGGCAGATAGTGCAGCGGGAAGAAGACCAGTGCCGCGAACGGCGGGTAGGTGAAGGGCAGGGAGAACTCGGGGGTGTCCCGGGTGTAGGTGAAGTCGTACAGTTCGCCGCGCAGCAGCGCCGCCGAACCGTCGACGTATACGTGCAGATCCACGAGATTCATGCCGTTGGGCGTGAGGAAGTTCCACGCCAGCCGGGCCCCGACGGAGACGGCCAGCAGGGCCGCGCACCACCACAGTCGATGCGGGCGAACCGGATCGGACACTGCGGTGCGGCCTCCCGTCGTCACGTCACCCCGGGGGAAGGACCGGGGACGGATGCAGACTATCCGTTCCACGGCGGCGGGCCGAACACGATACTCACATCAGTAACAGTTTCATCTACTCTCACTAAAACCACATCAGTCACACGTAGTCTCGAGCGGACACCACTGATCGGAACACGTTATGGCTAGACTCCCGCGAGTACGGGCGGCGGCTGTGAGACCGGCCACGGCTTGTACTGATCGGGGGGCCTACATAAAGTGTCTCCCCGAGCCGTCAGCGGCATCGGCGCCTCGCGCCCCGGAGCCGCTTCAACGACAAGGATGGGGAAAAGTGCTTCGAACCCGAGCAACGCGCAGGATGATCACCGCCTGCGCTCTCGCCGCCGCGGCGGCGCTCACCGTGCCGTCGCAGGCGGTCGCGCAACCCGTCGTTCCGGGCATCCCCGACGTGCTTCAGCTGCCGCCCGAGTTCGCCGGCTACCAGGTGCCGGCGGATCTGTCGATCGAGTCGCTGATGGGCATGCTGAGCACCCAGGCAGCCGCCCCCGAGGAGGTCGAGGCCCTCGCCTCCCTCGCCCCCGCCATCGTCGGAGCGGCGGCCGGCCCGGCCGACGTCGCGGACGGCAAGAATCAGCTCCTCGACCAGGCGAAGGAACTGCTCGCGAACTCGCAGCTGCCGGACTCGGTCAAGGCCCTGCTCCAGCGCGTGATCACCTTCCTCGACGGCAGCGGCGGCGGCGGACCCGACCTCCCGGACCCGGGCGCCGTGGCGATCTCCCAGTTCCTGTACCCGAGCATCGGCCAGGACTGCATCCGCGACGGCGGTGACTCCATCGGCACCGCGCTCGCCGTGGCCGGCCCCGCGCCGCTCCCGCCGCCGGGCCCGAAGGCCGGCCAGGCCGGGTTCGTGTTCACCGCGCTGGGCACCGCCAAGTTCGCCGACCAGCAGGCGCAGCCGCTGACGGTGAGCTGGATCAACGTCTCCAACGGTCGCAGCGGCACCGCGACGTTGACCGACGAGGCCCGGATCAACCCCGACGGGCCGACGACGCTCAGCGCGATCGCCGACACCGGCTCCGGCAACGTGGCCGCCGTGATCTCCGGCGGCATCACCACGCAGGCCGCAGGCGCGGCCCCGCGTTCGTGCACCTTCCTGCCGACGATCGGGCTCGTCACGGTCGCCTGACCGCTCATCCGCACGTCTGCCGAGGCCGCCGGGATCATCCCCGGCGGCCTCGGTCGTCCGGACGCTTCCGGAGCCGCGGACCGCGTGGTAGACCGAGACATGGCCGAAACACCGTCCGGGCTCGCCGCTTCCCGGTCCCTGCGCTCGCGCCGTTCACACCGGTCGATCCTGTCCGTCCGCTCCGAGGGCTCGATCCTGTCCATCGGCTCGGCGTACTCGATCCTGTCGATCGGCAGCGTGGGGTCGGTGCTGTCCGTCGGTTCGGTGGGCTCGTTCGGTTCGGCCCTGTCGTCGCTGTCGTTCGCCAGCCTCGGCTCGGCGCTGTCGGGACTGTCCCGCTGGTCGCTGCTGTCGTGGCGCGGTGTCCACGATGCCCCCGACGACCCGCATCCCACGCTCGTCGTCACCGCCGCCGAACCCGACCCCACCGCGCACTGCCAGAGCTGACCGGCCGGCCTGCGTCCCGATCGACGGGCGCGCGGCCGCCCTCCCGGCGGGGAACCTGATACATCTCGTAGGTCACGTCCATGCCCGCCCGCAGCGCGCGGCCCCGACCCCGAGGAGGCGCATGGCCGTCGAGACCCCCGTTCCGTTCACAGCCGAACGCCCCGCACCCCGTGGTCTCGTCGCGGTACTCTCCCTGTGCGGGATCGTCGTCGCGTTGATGCAGACCCTCGTCATCCCCCTGCTCCCCCAGCTGCCACAGCTGCTCGACACGTCCGTGGAGAACGCCTCGTGGGCGGTCACCGCCACCCTTCTCGCCGCGGCCGTCCTCACCCCCATCAGCGGCCGGCTGGGCGACATGTTCGGCAAGCGGCGCATGCTGGTGGTCAGCCTCGGCGCGGTCGTGGCCGGTTCCCTCGTGTGCGCCCTCGCCGAGTCGCTGCTCCCGATGATCGCCGGCCGCGCCCTGCAGGGCGCGGCGACCGGCGCGATCCCGCTCGGCATCGCGATCCTGCGCGACGAACTGCCGCCCCGGCGGATCGCCGGGGCGATGGCGACCATCAGCGCCACCCTCGGGGTGGGTGGTGCCGTCGGGTTCCCCGTCGCCGCGGCCATCGCCCAGATCGCCGATTGGCACATGCTGTTCGCCGCCGCCGCCGGGTTCGGCCTGCTGGGCATCGCCATGGTGCTGAAGGTGGTCCCGGAGTCACCCCACCGCAACCCCGGCCGGTTCGACGTCGTCGGCGCGATCGGCCTCTCGGTCGCGCTGACGCTGTTGCTCCTGCCCGTCACCAAGGGCGGCACCTGGGGCTGGTCGAATCCCCTGACCCTGGGCATGTTCGCCGCCGCCGCCGGTGCGGCGCTCGTGTGGGGACATTACGAACTGCGGACGGCGCGACCCCTGGTGAATCTACGGATCTCCGCGCGGCGCCCGGTCCTGCTGACCAACCTCGCGTCGGTCGCCGTCGGGTTCGCGATCTACGGACAGATGCTCGCGTTCCCGCAGTTGCTGATGGCCCCCACCGAGACGGGCTACGGCTTCGGGCTGTCCATGGTGACGACCGGCGTGCTCATCGCGCCGGGCGGGGTCGTCATGATGGCCCTGTCCCCCGTCTCCGCGCGGATCACCGGCAGTTACGGGCCGCGGGTCACCCTGGCGAGCGGGGTCGTGGTCGTGGGCGCCGGCTACGTGCTGGTCTACGTCGCGTACACCGAGATATGGCACATCGTCGTGGCGGGGATGATCATCGGGGCGGGGATCGGGCTGGCGTACGCGGCGATGCCGGCCCTCATCATGGGTGCGGTGCCGCTGTCCGAGACCGCCGCCGCGAACAGTCTCAACACGCTGATGCGTTCGATCGGGACGTCCACATCCGCGGCGGTGGTGAGCGTGGTGCTCGCGGCGATGACCACGACGGTCGGCACCTACACGGTGCCCGCCCTCGAAGGGTTCCGCGCCACCTTCCTGCTGTCGGTCGCGGCCGCTGCCGTCGCGCTGGGCCTGACCGCCGCCGTTCCCCGGCCGCGGCCCGGCGGGCTCACCCGACGGTGAGCGACCACTGCCCGTAGTCGGCGCTGAATACACTGTTGACGTCGATGCCGATGCCGTCGATCGTCCCGCCGCCCACCTGGTGCAGGTTCGCCGCGGGATGGACGTAGCCCTCGGCCGTGCCCCAATCATGTTGCCAGTAGAACGATCCCAGGCCGGCGTCGCGGGCCCAGGAGATGGTCGGCGCGTTGGCGTACACGCCGGTGTTCCCGGCGCCGAGCACGTCGTGCCAGCCCTGCAGGTACGGCGCGATCAGGTCGGCGAACTGTTGCTCGGACGGATTGTCGTCGATCGAGGCGTAGATCGGCCGGTCCGCCGGTCCCCCGGCCGCCCGGTGCAGTTCGAGGCCGCGCGTCGCGTGCCGGACCCCGGCGTCGTATCCGCCGAGCCAGTCCGCCGTGTCGGCCTTGCCGAACTGGTAGCACGACACGACCTCGAGGTCGCCGGCGACGAGTGCGGCGGCCTCCGACTCGGTCAGCGGCTTGGCCAGCATCCACTCGGCGCCCGGCCGTCGGTCCGAGACGTACCGGATGGCACCGATGTGCCCGGCGGCACGGATCGACGACGGCGACGGCACGGCCGCGGAGTAGTCGACGATCGTGCCGAGCACCTCCCGGCCCTGCGCCACCCCGGGGGCGGCGACGGCCGACACCCAGGCCGCGCACGAGCCGACGGCCGCGTACCGCAACAGTTCCCGACGTGAGATGGCCATCGAACCTCGCTTGGACGAGCGTGCACGGCGGACAGGGTGTCGAGCTTCCGGTATTGCACCACACTCGCGGGTCCCGCGCGGGCACATCGGGATTCGGGGCCCGCGCGACGGGGGCGCGGCGCGGCTACCGGCCGCCGAGCTCGGCGAAGAAGGCGGGAACGAGGGCGACGTCCTCGACGGTGCGCACCGTGGTGTGGACCCCGAGACCGTGCTCCTTGAGCAGATCGCACAGGCCGTCGCCGTCGACGAGTTCGATGGGCGGCGCGCCGAGCCGGTGCGCCTCGGCACGGGCGTCGTCGCCGAACGTCCCGGTGGTGACGAGCAGGCCCTTCTCGCCGCGACCGGCCATCGCGGCGCGGAACTCGCGCACGACGTCCGCGCCCGCCCGCTCGGGGCCGCGCAGGAACCGGAAGAACACCGAGAAGCCGAGCAGCGACACCCGCAGCACGCCGGTGCCCTCGACGTCGACGTCGTTGTCGGAGCCGGTGTCGAGGTGACCGCCGTGCGGGGGCACGGAGATGGTGGTGAAGCCGGCGGCGCGGAGCACCGCGACGGCGAGCCGTTCGAAGCCCTCGTCCGGGAGCTCGGCGACGGCGGCGAGCACGGGCTCGCGCCACAGCTCGGGGTCCTCGGGAGCGGCCGCGAGGGTCACCACCTGCGCGCGCGACGACGCGTTGCGCACGAGCCGCTTGCGCCGCTTCTCCGCGGTGTATGCCACCTGCAGGGGCTTGATCTCGGATTCCTGCACTGCGCGGCCGCGGTCGGTGACGCTCCACACACCGCGCCGGGTGTTGGCGAGCAGCCCCATGCCCTTGAGATAGGTGCGCGCCCAGCCGACCCGGTACTCGATCTCGGTGACCGGCCCGTCGCCGTGCAGTACGGACCGCGCGGCCTCGGACAGACCTTCGCGCGCGATGACGGCCTTCTCGAGCTCCTCGATCGAGGCCGAGCCACCGAGCCCGATCAGCGCCTGCAGGGTGGGCCACAGCAGATCCGTGTACGGCGGTAGCGCCACCTCGCGGCCGGACGAGTCTCCGACGGGGTTACCGATCACGTTCCGGCGCTGCACACCTTCCCCTATCGTTTCGGCCCTGCTCGCCGCGGCTGTCCGGTCCCGCCACGACGCGCATTTCACCCTAGCCGATGGCTGCGGACGCGATGGCGGCCACACTCCCCGTGCCGGCGCCACCGGGGCCGGCGGCGCCGCTCGCTACCGTGGGACGGGTGGGATTCACGCGCGCCGAACTCGAACGCTTCCGTGACACGGTGGTACCCGACCTGATCGGGCCGGACTGCCGACTGCTGTTCGTGGGCATCAACCCGGGCCTGTGGACGGCGGCGACGGGCGCGCACTTCGCACGGCCCGGCAACCGCTTCTACCCGGCGCTGCTGCGGGCCGGCATCCTGCTCCGGCCCGTCGACCCCACCGCGGGGATGAGCCACGACGACAGGGCGCACCTGATCGAGCGGGGCGTCGGGATCACCAATCTCGCGCCGCGCGCCACGGCCCGCGCGGACGAGCTCACGGCCGAGGAACTGCGGACCGGGGCGGTGCGGCTGGCCGAGGTGGTGGCGCTGCACCGGCCCCGGGTGGTGGCCGTCGCCGGCATCACCGCGTACCGGTCGGCGTTCGGTCACCGGAAGGCGGCCGCGGGCCTGCAGGAGGAGACGCTCGGCGGGGTGCCGGTGTGGGTGGTGCCCAATCCGAGCGGGCTCAACGCCCACGAGACGGTGGACACCCTCGCCGAGGCGTATGCGGCACCGGCCCGCGCGGCTGGGATCCTGCGCTGAACCGCGGACGGATCAGGCGCGGCCCACCTTGGCGAGGTAGTCGCTCGCCCGGTACCCCGGCGGCACGCCGTCGACGAGGATCGCCGAACTGTCGGAGTGCTCGGTGCGCAACGGCAGGATCGCCTGGTAGGCCGCCGACCGGTACCAGGCGCGGGCCTGCTCGAGGTCGGGGAACTCGACGACCACGACATGGCCGGGCCACGGTCCCTCGTGGACCTCGGGTTCGACGCCGTGGACGAGAAATCTGCCCCCGTACGGCGTGAAGGTCTCGTCGATCTCCTCGATGTACCGGACGATCTCGGGTCCGAAGTCGACGGAGCGAAGATGGGCGATCGCGTAGGCGGTCATGGGGTCCTCCCGGTCGGTCGGTGGCGGCGGTGTGCCGCACATCTGTGCCGCACAT
The DNA here is from genome assembly GCF_011058195.1 of Rhodococcus sp. 14C212. NCBI lineage: Bacteria > Bacillati > Actinomycetota > Actinomycetes > Mycobacteriales > Nocardiaceae > Rhodococcus > Rhodococcus sp. 14C212. The sequence continues at coordinate 42,661 of NZ_JAALEH010000005.1, forward strand.
CGAGGAGACTGCCGCGCCCCGGTGCCCGAATCGATTACCCGGCAGGTAATGGCTGCCCTTCCCGCTTCGCGGCTACGGTGACGGGCATGACCACCGTGCACGAGGAACCCGTCGGAGTGCTGCTGCGGCACTGGCGCGAGCGTCGCGGCCTGAGTCAGCTCGCGCTCGCCAACCGGGCGGAGGTCTCGGCGCGGCACGTGAGCTTCCTCGAAACCGGCCGGTCGCGGCCGACCCGCACCATGCTGCTGCGACTGGCCGATCAGCTCGACATCCCGCTGCGGGAGCGCAACTCGCTGCTCCTCGCCGCTGGCCTGGCCCCCGCGTATCCGGAGCACCGGCTCGGGGACGTGCCGATGGCCGCGGTGGCCGACGCGATCGAGCGGATCCTGGCGTCGCACCGGCCGTATCCGGCGCTGGTGGTGGACCGGCACTGGACGATGGTCGACGCCAACGACGCCGTGGTGGGTCTGCTCGACGGGTGCGCCCCGCGGCTGCTCGAGCCCCCGGTGAACGTGCTGCGGGTGACGCTGCACCCGGAGGGCATGGCGCCGCGCATCGCCAACCACGGCCAGTGGCGGGCGCACCTGCTGACACGCCTGCGGCATCAGCTCGCCGCGACGGGTGACCCGGTGCTGCGACGGCTGCACGCCGAACTGGCCGCCTACCCGTGCGACGACGGCTACGAGGCCGAGCTCGATCCGGCCGGCGCCCACGCCCTGGTGGTGCCGCTGCGGCTGCGCACCGACGACGGCGAGCTGTCCCTGTTGAGCACGACGACGCTGTTCGGCACGCCGCTGGACGTCACCGTCGCCGAACTGGCGATCGAGGCGTTCTACCCCGCCGACGAGACCACCCGCCGTCTGCTGGGGAGCCGGTGACCCGGATCGGCGAACCGGTGCCGCGAAGGCCCGCTCGGGAGTAACGTCCGGCCCGAGACCTGTCCCGTCCCGCACCGGAGGGCATCGATCATGAGCAGGAAGAAGTGGTGGGTACTCGAGGGCCCGGAGAGCGGGTTCTCGCTCGAGGAGCGAGCGACGGGAGACCTCGTCCTCGTCAACACGCAGACGTCGGAGGAACACACCCTGCACGGCTACGTGTGGAAGCACGCCCCGCACTTCGGAGTGCAGATCATGAGCGAGGGGCCCCCGCCCTACGGCAAGTGGGTGGAGAACCCCGAGGAGTGAGCGACGTCGGTCACGGGACCCGCCGCAACGGACGGCGCTCTCCCGTCGTGGTGTCGATCAGTGCCGCGCCGGCCACGGCCGTTGCGAGGGGCAGCACGTCGTAGACGGCCGCGGCCACCCGTGGCAGGTCGTCCAACCGTGCGCGGGGGCTGAGGGTCAGATGCGGGGTCCATACGCCCGGCCGGTAGTGCTTGTGCAGGTCCGCGCCGGTGGCGGTGACGGTGTCGACCACGCGCTGCTGGCGCCGCAGGAGGTCGGCGGTGGGGGCGGGCGCGAGCCAGACCCGTCCGCGCCGGAAGGCGCCCAGGCCGTCGGAGTAGAGGGTCAGCGGCCCGCCGTCGGGCAGCGCCTCGAGCGCGGCCGTCACGTCGTCGGCGTCGTAGCTGCGCAACACCGCGTACGACAGGTGCGGCACGTGCCGGCCGTGGGTGTGAGTGAGCAGTGTCGGCACACCGAGATCTTCGAGCCGGGCCCACAGCTGTTGCAGGGCGCGCCGGGCGGCGGCGTCGAAGAGCAGGCAGACCGCGAGTGCCATCAGCGCACGGTACCGCGGCGGCGGTTCGCCGGCGGTCAGTTCAGGGTGGCGTGCCAGACCAGGGCGGCGGCCAGGGCACCGGCGCCGTTGAGCGACCAGTGCAGGGCGATCGGGGCGATCAGGCTCCCGCTGCGGCGGCGCAGCCAGGTGAAGACGAATCCGGCGGCCGCGGTCGCCACGACCGCTCCGGCGATGCCCAGCACCTGTCCCCACAGGCCGCCGCCGAGGATGCCGCTCAGCCCGCGGTTGCCGTTCGTGAGCCCGAGCGACGAGGCGATGTGCCACAGGCCGAACAGCAGCGATCCGGCGGCGAACACGCCGCGCGCACCCGAGACACGTTCGAGCGTGCCGTGCAGCACCCCGCGGAACGCGAGTTCCTCGGGGATGACCGTCTGCAGTGGGATGACGATCATCGACGCGAGGAGCGCGCCGGAGATCGTCGCGTAGCGGTCGGACAGGAAGAACTGCCGGGTGGGGGGCAGCGCCACGCCCACGGCGATCACGGCCAGCACGATCCCCGCGGCGCCCAGCGCGTAGAGCGAGCCGGAGCGCCAGTGGCGCGGCGAGAGCCCGAGTTCGGACCAGCGCATGCCCCGGCGGCGCATCAGCGCGACGAGCACGACGGCCGCGATGGGCACCGTCGCGATGCTGGCCCACACGGTGGTGAAGTGCGCGATCAGGTTGGTGGCGACGAGAACGACCACCACGACGGCGACGTCGAGCCAGGCGTGGAAGCCGCGCAGCGATCCGCGATGGGCAAGTGCCGTCGTCGGCACGGTCTCGGTACTCACGTGTTCTCGAACTCCCGCCGGTAGGTCTGTCGGAAGCGGTGCCGTCCGAGTACCCGTTCCTGTGCCGTACGAACCATCCATACCAGTGTACGGATTGCGGTCCGTCGTCACCGTGACCGCCGACACAGTGACCGCCGATTTCCGTAGTGACGCAGGTCACGATGGGTGCGGGAGCGGCTTGCGTCACACGCCCCGGCGTCGGAGCGCCGTGTCGCCGGCATTAGCCTTGTCGCGAACATCAGCCCCGCTGTCCAGGACAGTTCAGGAGAAGAAATGGCCGACTTCCTCTACGAGGACCTGCTGCCGATCGGGGAAGACCCCACCGAGTACCGGCTGCTGACCACCGAGGGGGTGTCCACCGTCGAAGGACCGGGCGGCCGCACCTTCCTGCAGGTCGAGCCCGAGGCGCTGCGCCTGCTCACCGAGACCGCGCTGCACGACATCCAGCACTACCTGCGCGCGGACCACCTGAAGCAGCTCGCAAGCATCCTCGACGACCCGGAAGCGTCGGACAACGACAAGTTCGTCGCGCTCGATCTCCTGAAGAACGCCAACATCGCCGCCGCCGGGGTGCTGCCGATGTGCCAGGACACCGGCACCGCGATCGTCATGGGCAAGCGCGGCCAGCACGTCCTCAGTCCCGGCAACGACGAGGAGGCGATCGCCCGCGGCGTGTACGACGCGTACACCCGGCTCAACCTGCGGTACTCGCAGAACGCTCCCCTCACCATGTGGGAGGAGAAGAACACCGGCTCGAACCTGCCGGCGCAGATCGAGCTCTACGCCGACACGGCGGCCGGCCACGAGAACGCCTACAAGTTCCTGTTCATGGCGAAGGGAGGCGGATCGGCCAACAAGTCGTACCTGTACCAGGAGACGAAGGCGATCCTGAACCCGGACTCGATGATGCGCTTCCTCGAGGCCAAGATCCGTTCGCTCGGCACCGCCGCGTGCCCGCCGTACCACCTCGCGATCGTCGTCGGCGGTACCTCCGCCGAGTTCGCCCTCAAGACCGCCAAGTACGCCTCCGCCCACTACCTGGACGAGCTGCCGAACGAGGGCGCGATCACCGGCCGCGGCTTCCGCGATCTCGAGCTCGAGGAGCAGGTGCTCGAACTGACCCGCAAGATCGGGATCGGCGCACAGTTCGGCGGCAAGTACTTCTGCCACGACGTGCGCGTCATCCGCCTGCCCCGCCACGGCGCGTCGCTGCCGGTGGCGCTGGCCGTGTCCTGCTCCGCCGACCGGCAGGCGAAGGCGAAGATCACCCCGGAGGGCGTGTTCCTCGAGCAGCTCGAGTTCAACCCGGGCCGCTTCCTGCCCGAGGTCACCGACGCCCACCTCGACGCCGAGACCGAGGGTGTGTCGGGCACCGGCAAGGGTGCCGCGGTGAAGATCGACCTGACGCGGCCGATGCCGGAGATCCTCGCCGAACTGTGCAAGCACCCCGTCAAGACCCGGCTGTCCCTCACGGGCCCGCTCGTCGTCGCCCGCGACATCGCGCACGCGAAGATCAAGGAACGCCTCGACGCCGGCGAGGGGATGCCGCAGTACCTGAAGGACCACCCGGTGTACTACGCCGGGCCGGCCAAGACCCCGGACGGCATGGCCTCCGGTTCGTTCGGCCCCACCACGGCCGGCCGGATGGACTCCTACGTCGAGCAGTTCCAGGCCGCGGGCGGCTCGATGGTCATGCTCGCCAAGGGCAACCGCTCGCAGCAGGTCACCGACGCCTGCAAGAACCACGGCGGCTTCTACCTCGGCTCCATCGGCGGGCCGGCCGCGCGGCTCGCACTCGACTGCATCAAGAAGGTCGAGGTTCTCGAGTACCCGGAACTGGGTATGGAAGCAGTGTGGAAGATCGAGGTCGAGGACTTCCCGGCGTTCATCGTCGTGGACGACAAGGGCAACGACTTCTTCGCCGGCACCGGCGAGGTCACCCTGACGATCGGCAAGCGCCCCGGGCTGTAGGCGGCTACGCCGCCGGTGCGTCCTTCGGGCGGTCCCAGCAGCCCAAAGGACGCACCGGGACGCCGCGGTGGGGGCGGCACCGGCCGCCGGCCGAGCCGGTTTTCCACCCGGCCCCGTACGTGCCGGATCCGACGCTGCCGCCGGCGTGGATCGTCGACATCGACGGCACGCTCGCCCACATGAGCGACCGCAGCCCGTACCACTGGCACCGCGTGGGTGAGGATTCGCTCTCCCCCGCCGTGATGGCCGCCGTGACCGCGTTCGCGGCGTCGCCGGACGAGCCGGCGATCGTGCTGGTCTCCGGCCGCGACGGTGTGTGCCGGCCCGAAACCGAGCAGTGGCTCGCCGAGCACCGGGTGCCCTACACCGAACTGCACATGCGTGCGCCCGGCGACAATCGCAAGGACTCCATCGTCAAAGCCGAACTCTTCGACCGGTACGTCCGGCACCGGTACCGGGTCGTCGCCGTCCTCGACGATCGTGATCAGGTCGTACGGATGTGGCGGCGGATGGGCCTGGTGTGCTTCCAGGTCGCCGAAGGCGACTTCTGACGCACTCCGTCTACCGACACATTCGGTCGATCAGGCCTCCGACGGGCCGGACTTCTTCGGTTCGCCGGGGGCGGGATAGTCGAGCAGCGACTGCTGCAGCCGGGACCACTCGTGGGCCAGACCGTGCAACGGTGCCAGCGACTTTTCGACCACCTCCAGCTGACGGTCGAACGCCGACAGTTGCGCCTGCAGCGCCTGCACCGATTTTCGCTGCGCGTGCAGCTGCTCGACGAGTGCGTCGAACTCGGTGAGGACGGGTGGCACGAGCTCCATCACTTGCCGAAGAGAGCCCAGCATCCGGTTCGCGGGCGCGGACAGGGGTTCGGGAATCGCGCCGAGGGCGTCGCTCCCGATCGACCCGACCGCGTCAGCCACGGCGCGGGTCCTCTCCAGTAACTCCTCCATCGCGGACCCGAGCAGTCCGAATCGACGTGTCTCGCCTTCCTTCGCCATCGCCGCCCTCCTCCGGACCCCCACTACGGTTCGGTCCCGATCCGATCATGCCCCCCGGGCACCGTCTCGGCAGCCGAACCCCGTCGCGGAGCTTCCCTCAGGCCGCGTGGGCGTCCGTGCGGGAGAGCACGGCGGGCGCCTGCGCGACGAGACCCTGCAGAAAGCGGACGACGGTGCCGGCCGCCGGAGCCGCGTCCGGCGTCAGCATCGCGCACAGCGTCCGGTAGCTGCCGGGATCGAGTTCCGGCTGCGCCCGGAACTGTGCCGTGAGCGGCACCGTGAACGCGATCGTCCGGTCCTGCGAACGGATGTCGAGCATCGGCCCGCCCGCCGCCGCGGTCAGCCGGACCTCGAACCGGTCCGCACCCACGGTGTGCACGAAGCCCACGGTGCGCACGTTGGCGCGTGCCATCTGCCGGTACAGCGGCCGCAGCCCTCCGAGGACCATCGATGGAAGCGTGACGGCACGGGACCCGGCGGCGAACATGAGCGCACTCCTTTTCGTTCCGGGCCGTCACAACGTGGGCGACGACCCTCCGAGGCATTTTCTGGAATCATTCCAGAAAATGCCTCGGAGGGCAACGCCATTTCGTCACCACTCCGCGCCGGCCACCTGCTTGACCGTCGCGTTGAGCCGGTTCCACACGTTGATCAGCGAGATCTGCAGGATCAGCGCGGCCAGCTGCGGCTCGTCGAAGTGGCGGGCGGCCTCGTCCCAGACGTCGTCGGGCACCGGGTCGGGGCGGTCCGCGAGCCGGGTCACCGCCTCCGTCAGCGCCAGGGCGGCCCGCTCGGCATCGGTGAAGTACGGCGCCTCGCGCCACGCCGCCACTGCGAACAGCCGCTTGTCGGTCTCCCCGTCCTTCTTCGCCAGCCGCGGGTGCATGTCCACACAGACGCTGCATCCGTTGATCTGACTCGCTCGCAGATGCACGAGGTGGGTGGTGCGCGCCGGCAGCCCGCCACCGTCGGCGGCCTTCCCCAGTGCCTGCATCGCGGTCACCGCGTCGGGCAGCACGAGCGCGGGATTCGTCATTCGAGCCTTCATGATCGTCTCCTTGTCACATCCGGGGTCGTGCGTTCGTCACAGCCATGACGGATCCCGACGACAGAATGTGACGACATGAGCGACGGAAACTTCTCGGCCCACCCCGGCGGCGCCTTCCCCGCCGAACAGTTCGAGGCACATCGGGATCGTCTGCGGGCGGTGGCCTTCCGCATGCTCGGCTCGGCGAGCGAGGCCGACGACGCCGTGCAGGAGGCCTGGCTGCGCCTGCACCGCTCCGGCACCGACGAGGTCACCAACCTGGGTGGCTGGCTGAGGACGGTGGTGAGCCGGGTGTGCCTGGACATGCTGCGATCCCGGGGCTCGCGCCGGGAGGTCCCCCTCGATCAGCCCGACCGTCCCGAACCTCGGTCGACGGACCCGCGCGACGTTCCGGAAAGCGCTGCACTGCTGGCCGATTCGGTCGGTGTGGCCATGCTCGTCGTGCTCGACACTCTCGCCCCGGCCGAACGCCTCGCGTTCGTGCTGCACGACCTGTTCGCCGTCCCGTTCGACGAGATCGCCCCGATCGTGGAGCGCTCCCCCGCCGCCACCCGCCAGCTCGCGAGCCGCGCGCGGCGGCGCATCCAGGGCGCGACCGCCCCACGTGCCGACCTGATGCGCCGCCGTCGCCTCGTCGACGCGTTCCTCGCCGCGTCGCGGGAGGGGCGGTTCGACGACCTGCTGGCCCTCCTCGATCCCGACGTGGTCCTTCGCGCGGACGACGTCGCCGTGGCGACGGCCCGCGCCGGCGCGGCTCACGGCGCACCGGCGCTCGCGCGCGAGCTTCACGGCCCCCACAGCGTCGCAAGGGTTTTCGACGGACGCGCCCAGGCCGCCCGCACGGTGCTCGTAGACGGGGTGCCCGGCGCCGCATGGGCGCCGGGCGGCCGTCCGCGCACGGTGTTCGCCTTCACCATCGAGGACGACGCGATCGTCGAGATCGAGGTGGTGTCGGATCCCGATCAGCTCGCGACGCTCGAGGTGACGTTCCCGGACGCCGGCTGACACGCGGGTGCGCACCTCTCGTCGCGGCACGCCGGAAACCGGCGCGGGAGGTGCGCACCCGCCAGGACTCAGACCGGGGATCCCGAAACCGCTCGGGAATGGTCGATTTCGTCCGGAACCGCGCGTTCCGCGGCGATCACCTCGGGGTCGTCGACGGGAGCACCCGGACCGAAGTGCGAGAACTTCTCGATGTGCTGATCGAGTGCGAGCGGATTCGGGGTGCCGTAGGTGAAGTACGTCTCCCACGGCAGCTTCGCGCCGCCGACCGCGAGGCCGGTGTCGATATCGGACATCTGCCAGGTCTTGGTCTCGGCGTCCGGATCCAGGTGCAGGTAACCGGCCTCGCCGAACAGTTCGATGCGGTTGCCGCCCGGCTCGAACACGTAGAGGAACTGCCCCTGGGTGATCCCGTGCTTGTCGGGGCCGGCCTCGATCTGGATGTCGTAGTCGCGGAACATCTCGACCGCATCGGCAAGGTGCTGGCCGGTGCCGTAGTAGAACGCGAGGTGGTGGAGCTTGCCACGACCGCCGGTCATGTCCCGCATGCAGGCGACCTCGTGGCCGAGCAGGTTCGAGCTCATCCAGGCGCCGATCTCGACGTTGCCGTCCACGACGCGTTCGGTGGTGCGGAATCCGAGGTGCCGCTCGAACGAGTCCTTGAGCGGGGTGACATCCGAGGCCATCAGGTTGAGGTGGTCGATCCGCTTGACCGGAATGCCCGACAGCGGCTTCTTCGACGGCCGCGAGAGGATCCTGCTCTGCAGTTCCTTCGGGGCGACGTACTTCTCCACCTCCCACAGCAACTGCAGGTTGTGACCGTCCGGGGACTGGAACTCGAAGGTCTTGCCGTAGCCGAACTGGTCCTCGCTCCACGTGCCCTCGACGTTGCCCTGCTTCAGCGACGCCACGCGGCGCTCGAGCGCCTCCGGCGAACTCGTGCGCAGCGCGGCGTGGCCCATGCCGGCTTCCGGCGCCTCGGTGACCTTCAGGCTCCACTGGTACGGGTCTTCGTACCCACGCAGATAGACGGACTGCCCCTCCCGATGCGTGATGTACATGCCGAGGAACTTCGTGAAGAAGTCGAGGGTTTCCTGCGGCCTGGGGGTGAACAGTTCGGCACGGGCGAGGTGCGCGATGTCGAAACGGGCAGTGAGGTCGGTCATGGCTACTCCTGATCTCCGCTGGCCGGGCTTGCGGCTCCGGTTGTGGTGGATGTCACGAGCTTGCGGGGGTCCGGCGCTTCCGTCAGCGCTGTTCGGGATAGCCGAACAGCGACCGGATCTCGGCCGGGTGTGTCCGGTACCGCCGGATCACCCGCCCTCCACCAGGGGATCGCCCCTAGCGTCGGCGGCATCACCCCGACACTGGAGGGAAGGCCCACAGATGAGTCGATTGAAAGCCGCGATCGTCGGATCCGGGAACATCGGGACGGACCTGATGTACAAGCTGCTGCGGTCCGAGCATGTCGAGCCGGTGTACATGGTGGGCATCGATCCGGCCAGCGAGGGACTCGAGCGGGCCCGGCGGGAGGGCCTCGAGGCCACCGCGGAGGGGCTCGAGTGGCTCCTCGCCCGCCCCGAGCTCCCGGACGTGGTGTTCGAGGCCACCTCGGCGAAGGTGCACGCCGCGGCCGCACCCCGGTATGCCGCGGCCGGCATCAAGGCCATCGACCTGACGCCCGCCTCGGTGGGCCCGTACGTCGTGCCCGCCGTCAACCTCACCGAGCACCTCGACGCACCGAACGTGAACATGGTCAGCTGCGCCGGTCAGGCCACGATCCCGATCCTGTACGCGATCGACCAGGCCGCGGACGCCTACTACGGGGAGATCGTCGCCGCGATCGCCTCGCACAGCGCCGGCCCGGGCACCCGCCAGAACCTCAGCGAATTCAGCGAGAAGACCGGCAGGGCACTCGCGCAGGTCGCCGGCGCGGACCGCGCCAAGGCGATCTCGGTGATCAACCCGGCCGAGCCGCCGATGAACATGCGCGACACCGTCTACGCCAAGGTCCGCCACCCCGACCCGGACGCGATCGAGCGCGCCGTGGTCGAGATGGTCGCCAGGGTGCAGCAGTACGTCCCCGGCTACACCTTGCGTCTGGTCGACGTGGACGGCGACCTGGTCACGGTCATGCTCGAGGTCGTCGGCGCCGGCGACTTCCTGCCCACCTACGCCGGAAATCTCGACATCATCACCGCCGCCGCCGTGCAGGTCGCCGACGTCATGGCGGAGCGCAGTCTCGTCAAGGGAGCAGCCCAGTGAGCACCACCGACACCACCCACACCGCCACCCCCGGCACCGCCGGCACCCCCGACGGACGCCGCAAGGTCACCCTCGTCGACACCACCCTGCGCGACGGCATGTCGTCGGTCTCGCACCGGTTCACCCCCCGCAACGTCGCCGACATCGCCCGCGGGCTCGACAAAGCGGGAATCCCCACCATCGAGGTGGCTCATGGCATCGGCCTCGGCGCCTCCTCGATCCAGTACGGCTTCGCCGCCGCCACCGACCCCGAGTACGTGCGCGCCGCCGTCGACGCCGTCGAGAATGCCGACATCGCGGTGCTGTACGTCCCGGGCATCGCCACCCTCGCCGAACTGCAGGGCGCGATCGACGCCGGCATCGAGACCGTGCGCGTCGCGGTGCACTGCACCGAGGCCGACTGCGCCCAGCAGCCCGTCGAGTGGGCCAAGGACCAGGGCCTGAACGTGATGACGTTCCTGATGATGAGCCACAAGCTCGAGCCCGAACCGCTCGCCGAGCAGGCCGCCAAGCTCGACTCCTACGGCGCCGACGTCGTCTACGTCGTCGACTCCGCCGGCGCGATGGTGCCCCGGCACGCCGGCGCCCGCGTCGCGGCCCTGCGGCAGGCGATCTCCGCCGACATCGGCTTCCACGCCCACAACAATCTCGGTGTCGGCATCGCCAACGCGCTCACCGCCGCCGAGAACGGCGCGACGTTCATCGACGGGTCGCTGCGCGGGCTCGGCGCCAGCGCCGGCAACGCCCAGACCGAGGTGCTCGCCGCCGCGTTCGAGCGGGCCGGCTGGGACACCGGGGTCGACCTGTTCCCGCTGATCGACACCGCCGAGCACGTCGTCGCGCCGCTGATGACCGAACCGCAGATCGTCGACGAGACCGCGCTGATCCTCGGCTACGCCGGGGTGTACTCGACGTTCTTCCATCCGACCAAGCGGGCCGCGAAGAAGTTCGGCATCTCCACCCGCGAGATCCTGCTCGAACTCGGCCGCCGCGGCGTCATCGGCGGGCAGGAGGACATGATCGTCGACGTCGCCTCCGAACTGGCCGGCCGCACCTACGAACTGCCGGCCCGCGCCGGCGTCTGACACGGGGAGACTGCCATGACACAGACCCAGAACTCGCCGTCGGTCACGCAGGTCCGGCACCTCATCGGCGGCGAATGGAAGCCGGCGTCGGACGGGGCCACCTTCGAATCCCGCGACCCCCACGACGGTGCGCTGCTCGGGGTCGTGCCCGCGGGCACCGCCGAGGACGGCGCCGCGGCGATCACCGCCGCCCGCACCGCCTTCGACGACGGCCCCTGGCCGCTGCTGTCCCCGAAGGAGCGCGCGAAGATCCTGCACGCGGTCGCCGACAAGGTCGACGCCCACCGCGAGGAACTCGCCCTGCTCGAGACCCGCGACGGCGGCAAGAGCATCAACCAGTCGCTGCACGCCGAAATCCCCCGCGTGGCCCACAATCTGCGGTTCTTCGCCGACTACGTCGCGATGGCCGCCAACGAGGCCTACCCCGATGGGGACCTGCTGTCCTACGTGCTCTACCCGCCGGCCGGTGTGGTCTCGGCGATCAGCCCGTGGAACGCACCCCTGATGCTGGCCACCTGGAAGATCGCCCCCGCCTTGGCCTTCGGCAACACCGCGGTGCTCAAGCCGGCGCCGCAGACCCCACTGACCGCGCACCGCTTCGCCGAGCTCGCCCTCGAGGCCGGACTGCCCGAAGGCGTGCTCAACGTCGTGCACGGGTTCGGCGGTGAGGCCGTCGCCGGGCCGCTGACCTCGGACCCGCGGGTGGATCGGATCACCTTCACCGGCTCGAGCGCCACGGGCGTGAAGATCCTGCAGGCCGCAGCGGTCAACCACACCCCGGTCTCGGCGGAGATGGGCGGCAAGTCCGCGAACATCGTCTTCGCCGACGCCGACCTCGACGTCGCCGTGCCGATGGCGATCCGGGCGATCTTCGGCGGCAACGGACAGGTGTGCCTTGCCGGGTCCCGGCTGCTGGTGCACAACAGCATCATGGACGAGTTCCTCGCCCGGTTCACCGAGCAGGCGAGCGCGCTCACCGTCGGCGACCCGAAGGACCCGTCGAACTTCATGGGCCCGCTCATCGAGCGGCGCCACCTCGACAAGGTGCACGGCTACGTCGAGCTCGCCCAGGAGGAAGGCGGCAAGGTCGTCACCGGCGGCTCCCGGCTGACCGACGAGGCCCGCGCCGGCGGCTTCTACTACCCGCCCACCGTCGTCACCGGGCTGACCAACGCCTCCCGCACCGCGCGGGAGGAGATCTTCGGCCCGGTCGAGACCGTCCTCGGCTTCGACACCGAGGAGGAGGCCCTGCGCATCGCCAACGACTCCCCCTACGGTCTCGCCGGGATGCTGTTCACCCAGAACCTGGACCGGGCCCACCGGATGGCCGCCCGCTGGAAGGCCGGCACCGTGTGGATCAACACGTTCTTCGAACGCGACCTGCGCCTGCCGTTCGGCGGCGAAGGCGCCAGCGGCCTCGGCCGCGAGGGCGGCCAGTACTCCCGCGAGTTCTTCACCGAACCCCGCGCGGTCACCCTCCGATTGCGCGGCTGAAACGGCCGGAGAATCGGATTCGCTCGGCAGACCGGAATCCGCCCACGGCATTCGTGGGCGGATTTCTGTTCGGCGCGTCGATCGCAGCCGAACGACCGATCGCCCGTCCCGCTACCGCGCGGGTCATCCGGGCGATCCACAACGGCAAGAGGGGAATACAGAGATGACCTCATCCTCGGTGTGTGTCGTCGTCGGCGCGACCGGTGCGATGGGCACCGAGTTCACCCGTCGCCTGGCCCGTCGCGGCCTTCGCGTGATCGCCGTCGCCCGCAACGCCGACGACCTCGACAAGCTGGCGGCCTCGGACGACCTGATCGTCCCGTGCGTCGCCGACATCGCCGACGACAGCGCGATCGAGGCGATCGCCGCGCACGTCGACGCACCGGTGCGGATGGCCGTGTTCGCAGCCGGACTTCCGGTGCGCGGCTCGGCCGACACCATCGCGCCGGGCGACCTCGCGGTCGGCGCGAACATCAAGGTCGGCGGGCTGGTGCGGCTGCTGCACGCCGTCCGCGACCACCTGGTGCCGGGTTCGCGTTTCGTGACGATCGCCGGGTCGCTCGGACTCGAACCCGGCCCGCTCGACGCCGGGCCGGGGACGGTGAACGCCGCGGTCTTCAACCTCATGCGCCAGCTCAGCGCGCTGTACGGCCCGAAGGGCGTCACCACCCACACCATCGCGCCGGGGCCTGTCGACACTCCGCGGCTGCGAAAGTTCGTCGAGACCGAAGCCGCCGAGACCGGCCGCGACCCCGGCGAGATCTGGAACCGCTACCGCGCCAAGACCACGCTCGGCCGGCTACCGACCCTCGACGAGATCGGCTGGACTCTGGAGATGCTGCTCGCCCCCGAGGCCGCCGTGCTGCACGGAAGCGTCCTCACCGTCGACGGCGGGACCCGGCACGGAGTCCAATAGTCACGGAGTCCAATCGTCACGGAGTCGAATAGTTCTGTACCCCAGCATGTCACAAAGGAGCGGCCATGCCCGTTGCACACTTCCATCTCGTCGACGGCGCCTACACTGCCGAGCAACGACGTCGGCTGCTCGCCGACGCGAGCCGCTGCTACGCGGAGGTCCTCGACTCCCCGATCGAGCGGGTGCGGGCGTTCGTCGTCCGGTACGACCCCGACGACGCAGCGACGGCCGGGACGGTGATCGCCGACGGCGGCACCCCGGCCCCCTACTTCACCGCGATCGTCCTCGCCGGACGCCCGATCGAGCAGCGCCAGGAGCTGGCTGCGCGATTCACCGATCTGATCGTCGAGACCCTGGGGGCGCAGCGGGATCTGGTGCGCGGACAGATCGTCGAAGTCGATCCGGTGAACTGGTCCATCGGTGGCACCGCGGCGGCAGCGGCCCGCGCCGGCGAGATCACGGCGCGCGCGGCAGCCGCACAGCCGGCGCGGTGATCAGCGGGGTGTGAGCGAATGTGCCGTTACGTCGATCTATCCGACACGACGGCACATTCGCTCGGGGACGCGAGAGGCGGGGTGACCGCGACGCCCGCCGCGGCCACCCCGCCCTGCTCGATCAGAACCCCCAGGGTTCGTCCCTGCCCTGCAGCTCGAGCGACCGGAAGGTGCCGGTGTAGAACACCAGTGGGTGCCCGTCGTCGTACCAGAGCCGCTCCACCCGGCCCACGTGCAGGGTGTGGTCACCCGCGGGATGCGAATCGACCACGGTGCACGCGAGGTGAACCAGTGCACCTTCGAGGAGGGGCACGCCCTTGCGCCACACGAACCGGACCAGATCCGGCTGGTTCGCCGCGCCGGCGAAGTGCAGGGACAGCGGTTCCTGGTCCCCGGCGAGAATCGAAACGCCGTACCGCCCGGCCTCCCGGATCCGCTCGTTCATCTTGGCGCGGTTGGCGATCGATACGAGCACGAGCGGCGGATCGAGTGACACGGAGGTGAACGCATTGGCAGTCATTCCGTGCACCGAGGCCTCGTCCTCGGACTCGGCGGTGGTGACGATGGTGACGCCGCTGACGAACCGGCCGAGGGCCTTACGCATGTGCAGAGGTGTGACGTCGAGATCGGATTCCCGGGTGGTGTCGGTCATGACCGTGCTCCTCATCGCTGCACCCCGTTCAGCTCCGGACGATCTTCAGATCGTCGTTGTCGATCAGATCGGGGCGCGTCCAGCCGTCGATGTTGTATTCGGACATGCACTGTTCGGCGAAGCCCTTGAGCTGGTTGTCCAGGCCCTGAGCCTGATAGGCGAACAAGGTCTGGAAGCGCACGGCCTCGTGGTCGCCGCCGTAGTTGCGCTCGTACAGCTCGTGCCGGCCGCCGAACTCGGTACCGACGGCATCCCAGAGCAGCTTGAGCAGCTTGACACGATCGATGGCCGCGATGCCGTTCGACCCGCGCACGTACTGGTCGAGGTACGGCCGGATCTCGGGATTACCCCAGTCGCTCACATGCGAATTCAGGTAGATCAGGCCGCTGCCGAGAGTCTGCTGGATGATCTCCTTGATCCGCGGGTAGCCGACACCCATGAAGGTGCGGTACGCGAGACCGTAGTTGAGGTTCGGTTGCACGGCCCCGTTGACCCACGGATCGGGCGTCTTCGCCATCGCGTCGGACAGTCCCCAGAACATGTCGCGCCAGTTGAGGATCTCGCCGATCTGCATCTGCACGCCGCGGAATCCGGCCGAGCCGGTCATCTCCACCGCCTTCATCACACAGCCGGCGATGAAGTCCAGCTTCACGGCAAGACGGGCGCAACCGTGGAACATGAAGCGGGACATGAAGCCCGACTTCATCACGAACCCGTTGGTCGTCTCGGTGTCGTAGGCGAAGACGTTCTCCCACGGCACCAGCACCCGGTCGAACACCATGATGGCATCGTTCTCGTCGAATCGGCTCGAGAGCGGGTAGTCGAACGGCGTACCCATGACGGCGGCGTTCATCTCGTAGGACGTACGGCAGAACAGCTTCAGGCCCGGCGAATCCATCGGGACGGTGAAGATCAGGCCGAATTCCTTCTTGCGGAGCGGCAGGCCGTAGTGCGCGATGAAGTTTGCGTTGGTGATCGCCGACCCGGTCGCCACCACCTTGGCGCCGGACACGATCAGGCCCGCGTCGGTTTCCTCCACCACGTGCACACAGATGTCGGCGGTCTCGTCGGCGGGCTTGTCGCGGTCGATCGGGGGGTTCACGATCGCGTGGTTCATGTAGATCACGCGTTCCTGCGCTTCCTTGTACCACCGCTTCGCGTTGTCCTGGTACTCCCCGTAGAACTCCGCGTTGGCTCCGAGGGTGCCGAGGAACGACGCCTTGTAGTCGGGCGAGCGGCCCAGCCAGCCGTACACCTCACGCTGCCAGGTGGCGATCGCATCACGAGCGAGGAGCAGATCGTCGGCACTGTGCGCCGTCTTGAAGAACGGATGGGTGAAGCCTCCGTTACCGGTGTCGGTCGGCACCGACAGGATGCCCTTCGCTTCCGGCTTGTGCATCGCGTCGTACATCCGGGCCACCGACCGGACCGAATTGCGGAAGGCCGGATGCGTGGTGACGTCGTCGACCCGCTCCCCACGGAAGTACACCTCGCGACCGTCGCGGAGCGACTCGATGTACTCGTCGCCGGTCATGGGCCGGACGGTGTTGGGCGCTCCGACGGCGTCGCCGATGATCGCTGATGTCGTCATGGTGTTCACTCCTGATCTCGGGCTGTGGAGAATCGGTTTTCGGAGACCGGCACGACGGGATCGACCGGCATCGCGCCCTGCAATACGATCGGCACCGATTGCGTTGCCCGGCTTGGGGATCCACTCTCGGATGTCGCTTTCGGCGCGATGTCGGTATATCGTTCCGGACGCCAAGTCCCTGTGATCTGGAACACTAGAAGGTGGAGGTGTGCTGGAACATGGCTGAGCGCGAACAATCGGGTGACTCTGCGCGCAAGGGAGCGGCGCCCGCCCTCGTCTCGCTGCGCACGCGGGAGCTCGACACGCGCGAGGGCCGCACGCAGTGGGCGAGCACCCTCGAGCGGCTCTACGGCGAGATGGACGTGGCGTGGCCCGATCCGCGGCAGCACTTCGACGCCGAGTGGGGTGGACGGCCCTTCGGGGACCTGCACATCAGCACGATCCGCGCCGACGCCCACACCGTGGTGCGGTCACCCGAGATGATCGCCTCCGACACCTGGACGGGCTACCTCGTGTGCATCGTGACCGAGGGTCACGTCGAGGTACAGCAGTCCGGTCGGGCGACCGTCCTCGAGCGCGGAGGATTCGCGCTGCTGGACTGCTCCGCACCGTTCGTCTTCCACTCCCCCGCCCCGTTCCGCCAGGTCGTGGTGCGGTCCCCTGCCGAGCTGCTCACCTCGCGCCTGCCCGGCCGGATCGTCGGACACGGCACCGCCCGGTCGATCGGCGGCGACAACGGGGCCGGCGAACTGGTCGGCCGGTTCTTCGTCGACCTCTCGACCACGACGGCTCCGATCTCGCCGGGAGCCGCGGTGTCGTTCGCCTCGTCGGCCGTCGACATGCTGGTCACCGCCCTCGCGGAGGGTCCGCTCGCGACCAGTGCCGCGCAACTGCATCGGACGGAGGATCTCACCCGCGTCCAGCGGGTCATCGAACAGAAGTTGCACGATCCCGAGCTCACGCTGTCGGACGTCGCAGCCGACGCGGGAATGTCGTTGCGCAACGTGCAGAAGCTGTTCAGCGCGGCCGGGATCACACCGCGGGCATGGCTGTACCAGGCCCGGCTCGAGCGCGCGCGGAAGTACCTGCTGACGACCGAGATGTCCGTCGCGGAGGTCAGCGAATGCGCGGGTTTCCGGGACGTCTCCCACTTCAGCAGGACGTTCCGTGCCTCCTTCGGCTCCAGCCCCGGCCAATACCGGAAGGAGCGCGCCGACAGCGCAGCGAGCCACCGGCACTGACCGACGACCGGCCGGGTGCCGGGACGAACCCGGACATCCGGCCGTAGAACCGGTCACGTCGGCGACAGTACCGGCGGCGCGGCGCCGACGGTGAACTCCTCCCTGAAGATCAACCGGGGCGCCATGCGACGCCGTTTGAGCGCCTTGACCGCCGCGGCGACCATGGCGGGTGGCCCACACAGGTACGCGCTGCGCCCTTTGCAACTGGCGAAGTCGTCGAGCACGGCGTCGGTGACCATGCCGGTCGCACCGTCCCACTGCTCCTCGCTGAGCACAGGGTGGTAGCGGAATCGTGGATCGGCAGCCTCGAGCGCCCGGAAGAAGTCCACGTCGTACAGATCCGCCTGCCCGCGCCCTCCGTGGTACAGGTCGATGCTCGGGACGAGATCGCTGGAGAGAGCATGGCGCACAATCGACTTCAAGGGAGCAAGCCCCGTTCCACCGCCGACCAGGATGGCCGGTTCCTCCTGGGGGCGAACCAGGGCGAACTGCCCCAGCGGCCCGCGCAACTCGATCCGGTCTCCCGGCCGAAGCGAGCCGAAGATCCACCCCTCCGTCGCGAGCCCTCCGTCGACCTGCTTGATGTGGAACTCGAGGCGGCGCGACTCGGACGGCGGATTGGCCATCGAGTACTGGCGCGTCACACCGGAATCCGGCACAACCAGCTCGGCGTACTGACCGGCGGAGAACTCCATCGGCTCGTCCAGCTCCACGACGAGCCGGCGGGTGCACCATGCGATGTCGGCCAGCTCCACCGCGGTGCCGGTGTGGTCGCGCAAGGGATGCCTCGGCCCGTCCGGGGACGCGTCGTTCAACGGCGCGACGGTCAGATCGGTGCGCGGCCTCGCCTGACAGGCGAGTGTGAGCCCGGACGAGCGCTCCGCCTCGCTCAGGATGGTCTCGTCGAGCCGGCCGTGGTCCACGTCGCCGCACAGCACCCGGATCTTGCAGGTCCCGCAGGTGCCCTGCGAGCACGCGTGCGGCAGCCATCGGTTCGCCCGCAGCGCGGACTCGAGTACCGAACGGTCGGGCGCCCCGGGAAAGGTCCCGTCCTGCCCGGAAACGGTCACCGAGTGGCTCACGACTACACCTCCCATCGGACGTGCAGGCCCTGCGGTCCGCGGAAGGTCCAGCCCCAGAAGCTCGGGGTGCGGGCGGGGTCGGGTTCGATGTTCGGGATCGTCTCGAACAGCTCCTCGAGGGCGATCCGGACGATCGCGGTCCCGAGGTAGGTGCCGGCACAGGCGTGCTTGCCGGCGCCGAAGGCGAGGTGCGGCATGACCGGCCGGTCCACGGCGTAGGCGTCCGGGTTCTCCCACACCGTCTCGTCGCGGTTGGCCGAGCCGTACGCGAGTATGACCGGCGTACCCGCGGGCAGGTCGACGCCGCCGACGGTGACCTCCCGGTTCGCGACCTTGACGGCGGCGCTCCAGATCGGTGCCACCCAGCGCGCGCCCTCGTTGATCGCGCGCGGCAGGAGATTCGGCTCGTCGACGACGCGTTCGAGCTGGTCAGGGTGCTGCAGCAGACCCGCCAGGGTGGTCGTCATGACGTGGCCGGGCTCCTGCAGTGCGCCGAGCAGGAACACGTAGAGGTTGGGATAGATCTCGGCGCGGTCGCGGACCTGCCCCTCCGGCATCCCGTCGTGCAGCCAGTGCGAGATGAGGGTGTGGTCAGGGTGGGAGGTCCAGTGGTCGAGCATCGGATCGACCGTCGCGACGATCTCGTCCTTGACGCGGTCGCCGGCCTCGAACGGTGCCGGATTCGCGAAGTTCCCGTCCTCGTCGACCGCGGCGTTGCCGTAGGACAGCGCGAGTGTCTGGAACCAGCGCACGAGGGTGTCCGACGGGACGTCCGTCAAGCCCATGAGGTCGCCGACGGCGCGGACGCTGACCGGCGCGAAGTACGCCTCCTGGATGTCGACGGCCCCGAGGTCCTCGATTCCCTCGAGGATCCGCCGCGCCTGCGGCCGGACCAGTGCCTCGACGTAGGAGTCGACCGCACCGGGCCGCAGTTGCGGATCGATCCACTCCCGGATCTTGCGGTGCTGCTCGCCGTTGGAGTCGAGAACCGTTCCCTTGCCGAACGTCCGGCCCCCCGAGGGGGCGATCACCGTGGACCACGCCTGCGGGTCCTGCGTGATCTGCAGGCACAACTCGCGCGACGCCACGACGTGCATGCCGACGGCCGGCACGTACGCGACCGGGGCTTCACGGCGGAGCCGCTCGTAGATCGGATTCGGGTCGCGGTCCAATTCCTCCATGGTGATCTCGTCGATCCAAGTGGTGGCACTCGCCGTCATGGTCGTATCTCCTTTGTACTCATCCGGATTCGGAGGTAGGAATGCCGACGAGCGGCGGACGGCGTGCGGATTGCCCGTCGCTCGAGCTCTTGTGATCTGGAACACTAGGGTGTGGAGGTGAGTAGGAACATGACCGAGAGTGCACCGATGGTTGACTCCGTCTGCACGGACGATTCCGGCAAGCAGGTCGTGCTCAGCACCCGCGGCCTCGCCTCGACCGAGAGACGCGTGCGCTGGGCGGACACCCTGGAGGCAACCTACTGCGAGATGGATGTCGACTGGCCGGACAAGAAGGGTCCGTTCGAGGCCGACCTGGCGGTCCGGTCGCTCGGGGAGCTGACGGTGAGCCTGGTGCGCGCTGATCCGCACGCCGTGGTTCGCACACCGGCGATGATCAGGTCGGATCCGAGCGACGACTACCTGCTTTGCCTGATCAGGCGCGGATCCGCGGTCCTGCGGCAAAACGGGAGTGAAGCGGTGCTCGAGCACGGAGCGTTCGCGATCCTCGACGCGACGACTCCGTTCGTGGTCGACGGGACGACTTCGTTCGAACAAGTCGTGGTGCGCAGCCCACGCGAACTACTGGCCACCCGCCTGCCCTCGCACACAATGGACCACATCACCGGGTCCGGCTTCTCGGGACAGGTGGGTATAGGACGGATCGTGTCGCGGCTCCTCGTGGAGCTCGCGACGACCGCCGCACCACTGTCCCTCCGGTCGTCCTTGTCGGTCGCCGGCTCGGCGCTCGACCTGCTCGCCACCGCGATCGGCGAGTCGGCGCCTCCGACAAGATCCACCAGGCGCGTGCACGCGCAGGACCTGCGGAGCGTGCAGCGCACGATGGAGCGGCATCTGCACGACCCCGATCACACGACTGCGGAGATCAGCGCCGAGCTGGGGATGTCCGTTCGGTACATCCACAAACTGTTCAGTACCGCCGGCACGACACCGCGCGCATGGCTGTACGAGCTGCGCCTAAAGCAGGCCCGGAACCAACTGCTGACGACCGACCTCACGGTCGCGGAGATCAGCGAGCACGTGGGTTTCCGAGACGTCTCCCACTTCAGTCGCGCGTTTCGACGCCGCTTCGACAGGAGCCCAGCGCAGTTCCGACGTGACGCTATCCACGACGGTGGGCCGTCGCCCGGTTCGTGATCGGTCGGCCCTGGCCGGAAGTCGGCGCCCACTACAATCGAGTGGCGAGACCTCGTGTGGCGGCATGCAGCGAGAAGGCGGGGCATACCGCTCCTACCCGACCGGCTGGGCGGCATGTTCTCGACTGCATTGGCCGCCGTTCGGTAAGCCACCGTCAGTGCATCGCCGTAGCTTCGTCGGCTACCGGTACGGAATCGCGCGAAGATCCCGCGACGGGCTCACTCCGAAAGCTTCCCGATACTCCCCTGCGAAGCGGCCGCCGTGTAGAAAGCCCCACCGGCGAGCGATTTCGGTGACCCCCGCCGACTCTGGATCGGCGTTCACCAAGTCCCTGCGTACCCGCTGCAATCGGATTTGCTTCAGATGCCGCATGGGTGTCGTTCCCAGCGAGGTCTGGAAGCCCAACTGCAAGGCACGGACGCTGACCCCGAGGTGTCGGGAAATCTGCGCCACCGAGAGCGGCTCGTCGGCGTGCTCGTCCATGAAGTCCAGCGCTCGCCGCACCACTGCGGGCAGCACCGCTTTCGGTGTGTCCAGCCCGCGCCGATGGTCGTGGTCCGCGGCGACGAGCAACCCGTTCATCAGGCATTCGGCCATCGGAGCGGCCATAATCGGATGCAGTCCTGAGGCCGTCGGGTCGTCGAGGGACACAGCCAGCGCCCTCACCACCGACAGCCATTGTCGGCCGGGGACGGTGCGTAGATCGAATTCGACACCGAAAGCAATCGGATCGGTGAGCGCGCGACCGATACGCTCGGACAATCGTTCCTCGAGAGCCCGCCGGTCGATCTTCACGGCAAGTACCGGTGCCGGATGCGCCGACGACCATCCCCGCAGCATCGTACGGCGATCGCATCGGTACACAGCAGCAACATCCGGGGTAGCAACCATCCGTCCGTCCCCGGAGCCCGTCACCAGCTCACCCCTCAGGGGAATGTTGACCTGATACGCGTCGCGCAGCTCACCGGTGCTGATCTCCACCTCGGTCGAATAGTCCAGCCTTCCGAGAGTGATCGGTCCACAGGTCACCGCGGTCAGCTGCATCTCGAATGTGCGCTCGCTCCCCAGGACCCGCACCTCGTGCGGGTAGAACACTCCGCCGCCGATTGTGCGCGAAGCGTCGATGTCGTCCGACCGGAATGCAGTCGTCGCGGACTGCCGAATGCCGGTATCGCTCGATTCCACTGTGTCCATGTTCCGCTCGGATCGTCGCCATGCGTGTGCGCATATTGGCTGTACTTCTACGCGCAGAGGATAGCCGTCGCTGTGACCGCGATCATAGTCTCTTCGAGAAGCTTACGGCAGCTTCGATTCCCGAAACCGGAGGAACCAGATGACCGTCGATCAAGCGCCGCGTGGCGTCACCAGCCCGACCGGATGCCCGGTATCCCGGATGGCCGCCGGGTTCGATCCGTTCCAGGGCCCGTATCAGGTGGATCCGTCGTCCTCGCTGAGGCAGGCGCGCGCCGAGGAGCCGGTGTTCTACAGCCCCCTGCTCGACTACTGGGTAGTCACCCGTTACGAAGACATCAAGCAGATCTTCAAGAATCCCGCGGTGTTCTCACCGCGGATCACGCTCGATCAGATCACTCCGATCAGCGACGAAGCCCTGCAGATCCTCGGCAGTTACGAGTTCGCCCCCGGCCCGACCATCGTCAACGAGGACGAGCCGATCCACACGCAGCGACGCCGCCTGCTCATGCAGCCGTTCGAAGCCGACAACGTCGCCACGTTCGAACCGAAGATCCGTGAAGTCGTCAACGCCTACCTCGACCGGGTCGTCAAGACCGGCCGCGCCGACCTCATCGACGATCTGCTCTACGAGGTGCCCTGCATCGTTGCCCTGATCTTCCTGGGAGTCCCGGACGAGGACATCGAAACCTGCCGCCACTTCGGCATGCAGCAGACATTGTTCACCTGGGGCCATCCCGACGGCGAAGAACAGGTCCGCGTCGCCACCGGCATGGGCAAGTTCTGGAGGTTCGCCGGCGGACTGGTCGAAAAGCTGAAGGCGGACCCCGACGCCAAGGGCTGGATCCCGCACGCGATCGAGATGCAGCGCCAACATCCCGACCTGTTCGACGACAACTACCTCCAGAACATCATGATGAGTGGCGTCGTCGCCGCCCATGAGACGACCACCAACGCCACCGGCAACGCCTTCCGCACCCTGCTCGAAAACCGCAGTGCCTGGGAGCAGATCTGCGCCGATCCCACACTCGTCCCCAAGGCCGTCGAAGAGTGCCTGCGCTACAGCGGATCCGTCGTCGCCTGGCGCCGTATGGCGGTGAACGACACCACCGTCGGCGGTGTCGACATCCCGGCGGGTGGGCGCCTGCTCATCGTCACCGCGTCGGCGAATCGCGACGACGACATCTTTCCCGAGCCGGACGAGTTCGACATCCACCGTGGAAACGCGCGCCGGCACTTGACGTTCGGGATCGGTAGCCATACCTGTCTCGGTGCGACACTGGCACGACTGGAGATGAAGATCTTCCTCGAAGAGACCTCCCGCCGTCTTCCGCACATGTCGCTCGTATCCGGACAGGAATTCACCTACCTGCCCAACACCTCTTTCCGAGGCCCGGAGCACGTGCTGGTCGAGTGGGACCCTCAGCAGAATCCCGTCCCGGCCGACCGCCCCTGACAACATCGACCAGACAGGACATCATGTACCGCGTCACCACCGTCTACAATCAGCCCACCGATCCGGCGGCGTTCGACGAGTACTACGCCACCAGGCATCTCCCGCTGGTACGAGAGATACCGAACGTGAAGAAATTCGCCGTCGGCAGGTGCGAGCCGCTCGATGGCAATCCCCCCGCTGCCTATGCGCTCGCCGAGCTGTGCTTCGAGTCCAAGGACGAGGCCGGGCAAGCTTTTGCCTCACCACAAGGACAGTCCGCGGCCGGAGATGTGGCGAACTTCGCCACCGGTGGGATCTCGCTGCTGTTCAGCAACGAAAACACGGTTCTGCCCTGACCCACCCGCGGGTGCCGGGTGCTGCAGCCGGCACCCCACATCACCACCGCTTCATTTTCGTGAAAGAGAGATGACGTGCCTACCGTCACTTATATCGACCCCGATGGAACCAAGCACGAGGTCGAGGTCGCCCCGGGCAAGAGAGTCATGCAGGCCGCCATCGCGGCCGGGATCGACGGCATCGTCGCCGAGTGCGGGGGCCAGGCCATGTGCGCGACGTGCCACGTCTACGTCGAAAGTCCGTGGGCAGAGAAGTTCCCTCCGATCTCCGAGGAAGAAGACGAGATGCTCGACGACACCGTCAGCCCACGTACTGACGCCAGCCGGCTCTCGTGCCAGCTCGTCGTCACCCACGAGGTCGACGGCCTGATCGTCCGCCTGCCGGAGGACCAAGTATGAGCACCCCCCGCGTCGTGGTGGTCGGATCGGGACAGGCCGGCTTCGAGGCAGCGGTCAGTCTCCGCGGACACGGCTTCGACGGAGCCATCTCCCTCATCGGCGACGAGAGCGGCGTTCCCTACCAGCGCCCCCCGCTGTCGAAGGCCTATCTGCACTGCGAGCCCGATCGCGATTCGCTCGCACTGCGTCCGGCCCGATACTTCGCCGAACACGATATCGAGTTGCGGTGCGGCAAACCCGTCGCGCGACTTCACCGGATCGACCGACGAGTGGAACTGGTGGACGGGTCCACGGTCGACTACGATCACTTGATCCTCGCCACCGGTGCACGCAATCGCCGCCTACCGGTCCCCGGATCCGACGCCGCCGGCGTCCATTACCTGCGCACCGCCTCCGAGGCCGAGGCGCTGACTGCGCAGATGAAGGCGTGTTCGTC
Organism: Rhodococcus sp. 14C212; assembly: GCF_011058195.1. Taxonomy (NCBI): domain Bacteria; kingdom Bacillati; phylum Actinomycetota; class Actinomycetes; order Mycobacteriales; family Nocardiaceae; genus Rhodococcus; species Rhodococcus sp. 14C212. Next base: position 67,208 of record NZ_JAALEH010000005.1, read on the forward strand.
ACTCGTGGTCATCGGCGCCGGATTCATCGGTCTGGAGGTCGCTGCCGCCGCCCGCAAGAACGGACTGTCCGTCACCGTCGTAGAGGCGATGGCCCGTCCGATGGCCAGGGCATTGACCGAAACGATGTCACAGTTCTTCTCCACCCTCCACCTCGCCCATGGTGTCGATCTGCGGCTGTCGACCGGAGTCGAGCGGATCGTGGTGGACGACGGACGCGCCCGGGGGGTGATCACCTGTGACGGGCAGACGATCCCCGCCGATGCCGTCGTGATCGGAATCGGCGTCGTCCCCAATACCGAACTGGCCGAGCACGCCGGATTGCAAGTCACCAACGGCATCGTTGTCGATGCGCACCTACGTACCTCGGATGAGCGGATTTCCGCCATCGGCGACTGCGCAGCGTTTCCCGGAGTGAGTGACGAAGGGCTCGTCCGACTCGAGTCGGTCCAGAATGCGGTCGACCAAGCCCGCTGTATTGCGGCACAACTCACCGGTACCGAGACGGCGTACCGCAGTGTGCCGTGGTTCTGGTCGGAGCAGTACGAGGCCAAGTTGCAGATTGCCGGGCTGACCACCGGCACCGATACCAGTGTCGTTCGAGGATCGGTCGCGGACGGTGCCTTCTCCGTCTTCTGTTTCCGGCATGGGCGCCTGCTGGGTGTCGAATCGGTGAACAAGCCGCGGGACCATATGGCAGCGCGCAAGATGCTGGCCTGCACGATGCCGCTCACACCGGAACAAGCCCGTGACGTCAACTTCGATCTCAAACATGCTCTGTCACAGTGCCAGTCACAGACCGATCGTCATGCTGCCCTTCCCTCCCCGCTGTCGTCGGTCGGTTGACGAAAGGAATGACCCATGTCTGCCGAAGACCGTGAGCTTCTCGAGCTCGCCCGCATCTGGCTACCGTATGGGGGTCCACCCGTCGGGGAGATCCTCGTTCGCTTCGGGATGAGCACTACACGGTTCTACGAGAACATCGTTCGCATCCTCCGCAGCCAGGTTCCCACTCGGCTGTCCCCTTCCGAGCGGGAACAGATCGAACGAGCTGCCGAGCAGTGTGCCGGAGCTCAGGTCGCGGCGGGACAGGGCGCGTCCGGGCTCGACATTGGGTCGATGCGGGTCGGCGGAGCCCGAGTCTCGAGCGCACTGCCCATCGGAAGGGGGCTGGTCTGATCGTTCGGCCAGGTCGCCGGCATGCCGGCACGCCTTACGGTGGAGCCGGCTACCACCGAAGCCCCGGGAGGACAGATGCAATCGATGACTGTACGAGGTTTCGTGCTCGGCGAGGCGTTCTCGTCGACCGATCGACGGGTCTCTCGCAGGGCATGACCAACACCACGGACCGGCACGTCTTCGACGAGAACGATGTGCGGATCCAGTACTTCCGCCTCCGAAGCGGTCACCATTCGCGTCGAATGCTGTCGAGCGAAGGCACCAGAGCTGTGGGACGAGTGACGATGTGCACTGCGAATCCAGCGTCGACCTGAACCTGAAGTGTCGCTACCAATGTCCTCGACATCGACCTCGCCACGGTGCCCCAGGGCCGGACACCGGCGATCGAATCCAACGTGTCCGCCATCTCCTCCGGCGGGTGCCTGAGAGGGCGTACCTCGGCGCGATCCTGCAAGACACCCACCATTGCCGCGGACGGTCCTGGTCGTCGACACGGCGATCCAGCGCCTTGCGCGGCACGGTCGTGCTCATGAGCCGGACGGGCTCCTGTGAACGGATCCAGAGCGCCGTCATGGGCGGTGTCCTAGGCCCACCGCGGTCTATGCACCCTCTGATCTCGGCGGAGGAGTCCGACGCCCCTCATCGGGCTCCGTTGAGGGAACCCGATGAGGGCGACACCTGTCAGGGCGGGTCAGCCTGCCGCATCGTCCGAACCGAAGAGTCTCGGACGGACGATGCGGAATCCGTAGTCCTACCCGGTGTGGTCCCGCCCGAAAATCTGCCGGGCAAGCACCCATTTCTGAATCTCGTTGGCTCCCTCGTATATCTCGCCGATCTTGCTGTCCCGGTAGATTGCCTCGACCGGCCCTTCGGTGTCGTCGGCGCCGAGGGACTGCACGAATCCGAGGCCGCCGAACGCCTGTACGGCATCCCGGGCGATGCGCGCCGCCAGGTCGGTGCCGCGCAGCTTCGCCATCGCCGCTTCGGGCTCGGGAAAGTGTTCCCCTGCGTCGAGCCGGAGCGCCGCTTTCAGGTACAGGCTGCGGGCGGCCTCGAGATCCGCCGCGTAGTCGGCCATCACGAACTGCCAATGCTGTTTGGAAGCCAGCGAACCACCGAACGCGTGCCGCGACTTCAGATGCGCGACAGTGCGGTCGAAGGCGGCCTGCGCCATGCCGACGCCGGCGGCGCCGATTCCGATGCGGCCGTAGGTGAGTGTGCGGAGCGCGACGCGCAGGCCGCCGCCGACCCGCCCGAGCACCGATTCCGGCCCGAGCGGAACACGGTCGAGGATCACGTCGGCCGTGATCTGCCCGCGGTTGCCGAGTTTGCGGTCGGGTGTGCCGACGGTGACGCCCGGTGCGGTGGTGGGAACGATGAAGGTGGTGAGGCTGTCGCCGGTCCGGGCGAGCACGACGACGACACCGGCGACGACCGAATTGGTGATCCACCGCTTGCGGCCGGTGAGTACCCACCCGTCGCCGTCCGGGCTCGCGACGGTCTGCACCGCCTCGGGAGACAGATCGCTCGACGCACCGGGCTCGCTCGTCGCGAACGACCCGACGATCTCCCCGTCGACGACGGGACGCAGCCATCGGCGCCGTTGCTCCTCGGTGCCCTGGTCCAGTGCCGTGCCGGCGAGGATGCAATGGACGTCGTAGATGGCGGCGACGCTGTTGGAGTAGTACGCCAGTTCCTCGACGGCCACCGCGGTGGCCGTGGCGCGATGCGTGAGCCCGTCGCCACCGACATCCGCGGTGAAGGGAAGGCGGAACAGACCGTTCGAGGCCATGGCCTCGAACGCGTCCCGGGGGAACCCGTCGAGGCGCTCGTCCCCGCCGGCGATCCGGCCGGCGATCGGCGAGACGGTCCGGGCGGCGAAGTCCCGGACACGGTCGCGCACCTGGTGCACCTCCGGGGGCGAAAGCAGGTCGTGGTACATCCGGTCCGCCACCCGTTCGCAGCCGGGCTCGGGCTCGGCAACCAGGGTGAGGGCGCGCTGTGGGTTCGACGTCATCGGGTTCTCCGGGGGATGCAGGGGATGGTGTCTCCCTTGTGTATCCCGCTTCCCCGCCCCGATGCGGCCCGATCACGATGCTCGACTTCGTCGCCGGCCGGCGCTGTCGCAGTTCGGAATAGCCGGACCGTTCAGGCCCGTGTCTCACGCTCGGCGATCGTCACATCCCCCGCGGCGAAGTGTGTCTTCGGCGTCTCCCGCAGCACCACCCGGATGTTGGGCAGCGGCGCGTCCAGGGCCCGGTGCGCCGCCTGGGTCAGTTCGTGGATCAGCCTCCGGAGTTCGTCCGGGCTGCGCCCCTCCGCGATCGTCACGTCGATGAACGGCATCGTCAGCCTCCCGCCACGGTGACGGTGCCGAGGGTGGTGAAGTGCGCGGCGATGCGCGCCCCCGGCTGCACCGGCACGGCGTCGGTCATGCCGCCGGTGAGCACCAACCACCCTGCCTCGATGGCGAGTCCCCGCTCGGCCAGGGTGTTCGCGGCGAAGGCCAGCGCCTCCGCGGGATGTCCGTGCACCGCGGCGCCCGTCGCCGAATCCACCACCTCGCCGTCGACCTCGAGCAGGCACGCCTCGAGGGCGAGATCGAGATCCTCCGGCGCGCGGCCGACCGGACCGGTCACGTACCGTCCGGACGAGTTGTTGTCCGCGACGGCGTCCATCATCGAGAACCGGTAGCCGGAGAAGCGGCTGTCGATGATCTCGATCGCGCCGACCACGTGCTCCACCGCGGCCAGTGCGGTCGCAGCCGAGACGCCGGGCCCCTCGAGCCTGCGGCCCATGACGAACGCGATCTCCGGCTCCGCGCGGGCGTGGATCAGCTTCTCGCGCGGGATGGGATCGCCGATCGGCAGGATCATCCTGTCCGTGAGCCACGCGGTGGACGGCGAGTCCACGCCCACCTGCCGTTGCTTCGCCTTCGACGTGACCCCGAGCTTCACGCCGGTGAGCCGCTCGCCGCGGGCGAGCCGCATGCGCAACGCGATGTCCTGCGCGGCGTACGCGGTCCCCAGGTCCAGTCCGTCCCATTCCGCGAGGATCGACGTCTGCGGGGTCGCGGTGTCCTCCGCCCGCAGCAGCACGTCGGCGACGCGGGCCGCGCTCCACAACTGGTCGCTCATTTCTCGTCCTTTCCGCCGAGCACGGCGGTGACGCTGCCGAGCCCGCTGATGTTCGCCACGATGGAGTCGCCCGCCGCCACGGGAAACGCCCTGGTCATGGAGCCTGGAAGCACCACGTGCCCCGGTTCGAGGGTGACCCCGAGCGGGCCGACCGTGTTGGCCAGCCACACCAGCGCGTTGAGCGGGGACCCGAGCACGGCTCCGCCTGCTCCCGTCGCCGTGAGGTCACCGCCGATGTGGAGCGTGCATCCGATCAGCCTCAGGTCGACGTCACCGAGGGAGACCGGCCGGCTCCCCAGGATCACGCCGCCGGAGGAGGCATTGTCCGCGATGGTGTCGAAGATGCCGATCTTCCAGTCCCGGATCCGCGAGTCGACGATCTCGAGTGCGGGCAGCACGAAGTCCACGGCCCGCGCGGCCTCGGCGGCGGTGACGCCCGGACCGGCCAGCGGCCGGCCGAGCACGAACGCCACCTCGGGCTCGATCCGCGGCTGCAGGAAGCGGCCGGCGGGGATCGGCTGATGCTCGAGGTGGAACATGCTCGCGGTCAGATGCCCGAAATCGGGTTGATCAACGCCCATCTGCCGCTGAATCGCGCGGGAGGCCAAGCCCACCTTGTGGCCCTTGACGACATCACCGGCCAGCGTCCACTGCTCGACCTGCAGCTGTTGGATCCGGTAGGCGAGTTCGATCGACGCGTCGGGATGGTCCGGGGTGAGCGGATCGATCGGTTCCCCCGTGCGATACACCTCGAGCAGTCGGTCTGCGGCCTTGTGGGCAGCGGTGTCCATGGCTCCTCTTTTTCGCTTGTCTCGTTCGTGCGGTCGGATTCGTGGTCAGGAGGCGCGTGGGCTCGCCGCCGTGAGGCCGGCGGCACCCGGGTCGTCCCGCAGGAGCGCGGGACTGCAGTCGTGGGCTTCGGCAATCGCCCGGGTGATCTCGTGCGCGGCACCGACCACGGCCCGCTCGAGCTGCGGTCGCCGCTGGACGAAGCGCGTCGCGGGCACGCTCACGCTCACGGCCGCCACGACGGAACCCAGGTCGTCGCGCACCGGGGCGGCGACGCAGTGCACCTCCGAGACGGTCTCCCCGAGGTCCGCAGCGAAGCCGGCCGAGCGCACACCGGCCAGGGCGTCCAGAAGTGTCTGGGGGTTCGTGGTGGTCGACGGTGTCAGCCGCCGCAACGGGCGCATGGCCAGATACCGGCGCACCTCGATCTCCTCGAGCTGCGCGAGCAGCACCTTGCCCACCGCCGTGGAATGCGCATCCAGGCGCGTCCCGATCCGCGCACCCTGCACGGTGATGTTGTGATTGCCGAGAATCTTGTCCACGTAGAGGACGTTCCATCGATCCATGACCGCGAGATGAGTTGTCTCGCCGTACTTCTCCACGAGTCGCTCGAGGACCGGGGCGGCACAGGACCGGACGTCGACGGTGCCGCGCAGCGTCTCTCCCAGCTCCACGACGCGCCAACCGAGCCGGTAGCGTCCGCGTGCGCGGCACTGGAGCAGCCCCGTGTCGACCAGGCTCGACAGCAGGGCGTGCGCGCTCGATCGGGGAACATCGATCGCCGCCGCGACCTCGGAGACTCCCCACTCGGGTTGCTGCACCGTGAACAGGTCCAGCACCGGTCCGATCCTCTGCACCGTCTGCAGTGACGCCACGTCCAGGTCCGTCCTTTCGGGTCGCGGCGGAGGCCTCGGATGCGCACCACCCGCCGCCGGATGCTTGTGATCTGGAACACTAGGTCCCCGGATGGCGGGCGAACATGGCTGGGAATGCACAGAAGGATGACTCCACGCGCACCGAGTGCGCACATCCCGTGACGCTGCCTCGGGAATCGGCGCGAGACGTGCGCACTCGCGGGGCGCCGGCGGGTTACGCGCCCAACGACATCCGCAGGTGCGACACGACGTGCGCGAGGGTCGGGTCGTCGAGCTGACCGGCGCGCCGGACGACGCTGACGACCCGCACGGCGCCGGGCGCGGGTATCGCCACCAGGTCCGGTCCCAGCGGCCTGCGGCCCAGTCGCGGCACCAGCGCGGCGGCGAGCCCGGCGCGCACGAAGTCCAGATGGACGTCGAAGTCGCTCGACGTGCAGGTGATCCGGGGGCGCAGGCCGTGCCCGGCGAACATGGACATCAGCCATTCGTGGCACAGCGTCCCCTCGCCGGTGGACACCCAGTCCGACGACGAGAGCTGTTGCGGTGAGAACGTTCCGCCGAGGGCCGGCGGATGGTCCGCGCGCACGATCACGTCGGCGCCGTCGTCGAGCACGTGTTCGGCGACGAGGGCGTCGGGCAACACCCGCGGCAACGACCGCCAGTGGTGCAGCACGGCGACGTCGGCCCGCCCGGTGGCCACCCTCAGGGCAGCGTCGACCGGGTCGGCCTCGACGACCCTGACGGACAGATCCGGCCGGCCCCTGGTGGCCGAGTCCAGCGCCGCGGGGATGCCGGCCCGGATCGCCGTCGTGAATGCCGCCACCGTGACCGCGCCGGCGATCCGCGGCGATCCCGAGGCCCGGAAGAAGGCCGATTCCAGCTGCCCGAGAAGGGGTTCGGCGTCGTCGAGGAGGCGCTGCGCGGCGGGGGTGAGCACCACCCGGCGGCCCACCGGGGCCGTCAGGGCCGCGCCGAGCCGTCGCTCGAGCCGTTTGACGCGCTGGCTGACGGCGGAGGGCGTGTAGCCGAGGGCGCTCGCGGCCTCGGTGACCGTGCCGTGGTCACGCAGCGCACGCAGGGCCACGAGTCCGTCGACGTCGAACATGTAGCAACATTACACAGAACCCTGCACAAAGTTGTGATGGACGTGCACATTTCCGGGCGGCACTCTCGATCCTGTCCCGAACGGAAGGGGTTCCCGTGGTTTCTGCCTCCGCTGCGGCCGGGGTGGCCGTGGTCGCGCTGGGCATGGTCCTCACGCCCGGCCCGAACATGATGTATCTGACCTCCCGGTCACTGGCCCAGGGCCGCCGCGCCGGCCTGGTGTCCCTCGCGGGCGTCGGCACCGGGTTCCTCTGCTACCTGCTCGCCGCTGCGGCCGGGCTCTCCGCCCTGTTCGCCGCGGTCCCCGGCGCCTACGATCTCCTGCGGTTCGCCGGCGCGGGCTGTCTCGCCTACCTCGCATGGGGCATTCTGCGTCCCGGGGGCGGTGCACTCTTCGCCCCGGCCCCGGCGACCGAGCACTCGGCGGCGCGACTGTTCGGCATGGGCCTCGCGACGAACGTGCTCAACCCGAAGATCGCCCTGATGTATGCGGCCCTGCTACCCCAGTTCGTCTCGCCCGCCGCCGGTCCCGAATGGCGGCAATTCCTCGTGCTCGGCGCAGTCCAGATCGGGGTGGCGCTGACGGTGAACGGGGTGATCGTGCTCGGCGCGGCAGCCGTCGCGCGCCGCATGGCAACGCACCCGTGGGCCGTGCGGGCCCAGCGCCTCGTCACCGGCACGGCCCTCGGCGCCTTCGCCGTGGCGACGGCCTGCAGCCAGGCGCCGGCCGCACGGGCGTAGGGCTCAGGCCTCGAGCACCTGCCCCTTGCGCTCCGGCAGCGTGTAGGCGGCGACGGCGGCGACGGCGAACGCCGCCGCGAACACCCCGAAGACGAGCGGGTTGCCGCCGGCCGTGAGCAGCCCGGGCACCAGCAGCGGCGCGAGGATCGACGCGATGCGCCCGAACGCGGCCGCCGCACCGGTCCCGGCGGCCCGCACCGACGTCGGATACAGTTCCGGACCGATCGCGTACAGCGCGCCCCACGCGCCGAGGTTGAAGAACGACAACGCCATTCCGGCGGCGACGATCCGGGTGGGGGTGTCGGCGAGGCCGAACAGTCCGGCGGCCACGGCCGAGCCGACGAGGAAACTCGCCAAGGTCGCGCGCCGCCCCCACACCTCGATCAGCCACGCGGCGGCCGCGTATCCCGGCAACTGCGCGAGCGTGATGATCAGCGTGTACTGGAAGGACTTCACCAGGTCGAAGCCCTGGGTGACCAGCAGACTGGGCAGCCAGATGAAGGCCCCGTAGTACGAGAGGTTGATGCCGAACCACACCGTCCACAGGGCGACGGTCCGGCGCCGCAGCCGCGACGACCAGATCGACTCGGCCGCCGCCGGGTCGGTGCGCACCGGACACGACGTCTCCTCCTTGGCCGGGGGCGCGTCGCGCCCGGCGGACATCTCGAAGGACCGGACGGCCGTCTCGGCCTCGCCGTAGCGGCCACGGCTCTCGAGGTACCGGACGGATTCGGGCAGGCCGAACCGCACGACCACCGCGTACAGGGTGGGGACGATCCCCACGGCCAGCGCCCAGCGCCAGCCGTCGTCGCCGAGCGGGATCACGAAGTAGCCGATGAGGGCGGCGAGGATCCACCCCGCCGCCCAGAACGCCTCGAGCGCGACGACCATGCGGCCACGCTGCCGGCGCGGCGCGTATTCGCTGACCAGGGTCGACGCGACCGGAAGTTCGGCGCCGAGACCCAAACCGACGACGAACCGCAGCACGATGAGCACCGCGACGGAGCCGGCGAGCGCGGCGGCACCGGTGGCCAGGCCGTATACCAGCAGCGTCACCGCGAACACCTGGCGCCGGCCGATCCGGTCGGCGAGCAGGCCGCCGAGCGCGGCGCCGACGGCCATCCCGACGAAGCCGATCGAACCGATCCACGACAGCTCGGTCGTGCTCAGGCCCCACTGCACGGCCAAGGCGGCCATCACGAACGAGATGAGCCCGACGTCCATGGCGTCGAGCGCCCAGCCCACACCGGAGCCGAGGAGCAGCTTGCCGTGTCTGCGGGTGAACGGGAGCTCGTCGAGCCGCTCGGTGCGCGTGGTCATCGACCGAAAGCTATCACCGCCGCCGCGGTGTCCGCTGGGCTCGGCCGCCGCGCCGGTTCAGCCGCGGGCGGCGTCCTCGAGCGATGCGATCTCGATCCTGCGCATCTGCAACATCGCCTCGGTGACGCGCCGGGCGACCTCGGGGTCGGTGTCGGAGAGCAGCTCGAAGAGCCGCCGCGGCACCACCTGCCAGGACAGCCCGAAGCGGTCCTTCAGCCAGCCGCACTGGCTCTCTTCCCCGCCCTCGGTGAGGGCGTTCCAGTAGTGGTCGACCTCGTCCTGGTCGGCGCAGTCGATCTGGAACGACACCGCCTCGGTGAACGAGAACTCCGGGCCGCCGTTGAGCGCGACGTAGCGCTGGCCGTCGAGCTCGAAGTCGACGGTCATGACGGTGCCGGCCGGCTTGGGGCCGGTGTCCTGGTAGTAGGTGGTGCCCAGGATGCGGGAGCCGGGGAACACGCTGGTGTAGAACTTGGCCGCGTCCTCGGCCTCGGTGTCGAACCACAGGAACGGGGTGATCTTCGGCATCGTCTTCTCCTTGCTCGGTGGATGACGGCGCCCTGTCGGCGTCACAGATATCGACCCGAGACGGAACCGGAACTCATCGCGGTCGCAACCGCCGCCCGCACGGGCGATCATGGACTGGTTTCGATACCCGTCGGAAGGAGACGCTCATGCGGACGTCGGCTCGCATCATCACGGCAGTTCTCGGCGCCACAGTCCTGTCGGCGCTCGCGCCCGGCACGGCCCTCGCCGACACCGCCGACGAGGGCTCGAGCGTGATCGGGTCCGCGGAGATCTTCTCCTGGCTGATCGATTTCCTGGCCAGTGCCTTCGGTCTGTCCTGAGCGGCCGGCGTCAGCCGCAGCGAGCCGTGCCCTCGGTCAGGTCGCGGACCTCCGCGTACCGGGCGCGCACGGCCGGCATCGGGTCGGTCTCGTAACGTTGCACGGCACCGCCCTCCCACCGCGGTGGTTCCGCGCCGCCGTCGAGCACCCACGCCGCCTGGCGGGCCGCGCCGACGGCGACGTACTCGCCCGGCTCGGGCACCTCCACCGGGACCCCGAGGATGCCGGGCGCGACCTCGCGCAGCGCGCGGGAACGGGCGCCCCCACCGACGAGCAGCACCCGTCGCACCGGCACGCCCTGCGCGGTGATGTGGTCGAGGCCGTCCGCGAGCGAGCACAGCAGTCCCTCCACGGCCGCGCGCGCCAGGTGCTCCCGCGTCGAATTCGTCAGGCGCAGGCCGTGGATCGCGCCGGTCGCGCCGGGCCGGTTGGGGGTGCGCTCGCCCTCGAGGTACGGCACCATCACGAGGCCGCCGGCGCCGGGCGGGGCCGACAACGCGAGCCGTGACAGTTCGTCGTGATCGACGCCGAGCAGCGCGGCCGTGGCGTCGAGGACCCGCGCCGCGTTGAGCGTGCACACGAGCGGCAGGTGGCGGCCGGTGGCGTCGGCGAAGCCGGCGACCAGCCCCTCGGGGTCGCGGGTGGGGGTGACCGAGACCGCCGAGACCACGCCCGACGTGCCGACGGAGACGATCACGTCGCCCTCGCGCGCACCGAGGGCGAGAGCCGCGGCGGCGTTGTCCCCGGCGCCGGGCCCCAGCGCAGCGCCCCGGCCCGTCTCCCCGACCTGTTCGGCCGGTCCGGCCACCCGGGGCAGCAGGGGCCGGCGGCCGCGCAACGCAAGTGCGAGCAGGTCGGTGCGATAGGCGTCGTCGGCGGCGCTGTAGTAGCCGGTGCCGCTGGCATCGCTGCGGTCGGAGATCAGCGCGCCGATGTCCGATCCGCCAGCCAGCCGCCAGGTCAGCCAGTCGTGCGGCAGGCACAGCGCCGCGGTGCGGTCGGCGCGGGCGGGTTCGTGGTCGGCGAGCCAGCGGGCCTTGGCGACGGTGATCGCGGCGAGCGGGACGACGCCGACGGCGTCGGCCCACTGCTGTCCGCCCCCGAGGTCGGCGACGAGGTCGGCGGCGGCCGCGGCCGAGCGGGTGTCGTTCCACAGCAGCGCCGGGCGGACCACCGTCCCGGCCTGGTCGAGAGTCACCAGCCCGTGCTGCTGACCGCCGACCGACACCGCGGCGACGTCGTCGAGCCCGCCGGCGGCGGCGACGGCGCGGTCGAGGGCGTCCGCCCACGCACGCGGGTCGACCTCGGTGCCGTCGGGGTGCGGGGCGCGGCCCTGCCGCACGATGTGGCCGGTGTGCGCGTCGCAGACGAGCACCTTGCAGGACTGGGTGGACGAGTCGATCCCGGCGACGAGCGTCACCACGGCTCCTTCGGGTCGGCGTCCCGCTCGTCGCGGGTGGGCAGGTCCGCGCCGGCGCGCGCGACGGTGCGGGCGGCGGTGAGCGCGGCGACGTCCAGGACCGTGCGCAGCGCGTCCGATCCGATTCCGCGCAGGCGCTCGCGATCGCCGAGCAGCTCCTGGGTCCACAGGGCGTCGAGCAGGCCGGCCATGAACGCGTCACCGGCGCCGACGGTGTCGACGACCTCGACCGGATGCGCGGCGACCTCGACGGCGCCGGACCGCGCGACGGCGACGGCACCGCCCGCGCCGAGGGTCACCGCGACGAGCGCCGGCCCGAGTGCGAGCCACTCCCGCGCGACGTGGCGGGGGTCGCGGTCGGGGGCGAACCAGCGCAGGTCCTCGTCGCTGGCCTTGACGACGTCGGCGCCCGCGACGAACCGGATGATGCGGTCGCGGGCGCGCGGGTCCTCGCCGACGAGCGCGGGCCGGACGTTGGGGTCGTAGCTGATCGTCGCGGTGGGCACGTGCCGGTCGAGCAGCGCGGCCACGGCCTCGCAACCGGGTTCGAGGAGGGCCGCGATGGATCCGGTGTGCACGTGCCGGGCACCGGGTGTGGGACGAGGATCGGGCAATTGCCATTCGAGGTCGAACTCGTATGTGGCGGAGCCGTTCTCGTCGAGGAGGGCGGTCGCGGTGGGGGTGCGCGCCGCGGTGCTGCTGCCGGCGGCGAGCCGCACCTTCGAGGCCGCGAGGTGGCCGACGATACGACGGCCGCGGTCGTCGTCGCCGATGTGGGTGACGAATTCGACGTCGCGGCCGAGCCGGCCGAGGCCGACGGCGACGTTGAGCGGGCTGCCGCCGACGTGTTCGACGGGCTCGGCCGCGCCCCGGCGGACGATGTCGACGAGCGCCTCGCCGATCACGAGAACGGGCCCGTTCACGATTCGACCTTGCTGCGCAGGGCTTGCAGGGTGGCGCGGGCCCCGACACGGTGCAGGGACCCGAGTGCCCACCGGTAGGCTTCGACGAACCGCGGCTGATCGGCGAGATCCCCGAAGACGGAGCGGTTCTCGAGGAACGCGGTCGGATTGTCGCGCTGGCTGCGGGCGCGGGGCCCGAGGGTGTCGGCGAGCCGGTCGACGACCTCGATGGGTTCGCCGGCCTCGTCGATGCCCTCGGCGTAGCGGGCCCAGCCGGCCACGACGGCGGCGGCCAGGCGCACCGATCCGCCCGTGGCGAGGTTCTCCCGCACCACCGGCAGCAGCCACTTCGGGATGCGGTCGGAGGATTCGGCGCACAGCCGGGCGACGGTGTCGCGGATCTCGGGGTTGGCGAAGCGCTCGATCAGGGTGTGCTTGTACTGTGCGAGGTCGATGCCGGGCACGGGCCGCAGGGTGGGGGTGGCCTCGGTGTCCATGTAGTCGAGCAGGAACTCCGCGAACAGGGGGTCCTGGGCGGCCTCGTGTACGTAGCGGTAGCCGCACAGGTGGGCGAAGTAGGCCAGCGCCTGGTGGCTCGCGTTGAGCAGGCGCAGCTTCATCAGCTCGTACGGCGCGACGTCGTCGACGAGTTGCACCCCGGCCTCGTCGAAGGCCGGACGGCCGCAGGAGAAGTCGTCCTCGAGCACCCACGAGGTGAACGGTTCGGCGACCACGGGCCAGCGGTCGCGGACGCCGAAGCGGGCGTCGAGTTCCGGGGCGATGTCGTCGGTCGTGACCGGGGTGATGCGGTCGACCATCGAGTTGGGGAACCGGGTGTGCTCGCGCATCCAGCCGGCGAGATCGGGGTCGACGAGCTCGGTGAAGGACGTGAAGGCCCGCCGGGCGACGGTGCCGTTGCCCTCGATGTTGTCGCACGACATGATCGTCGGCGACGGCAACCCGCGCTCCCGGCGGCGCGCGAGCGCGGCGGTGACCAGGCCGAAGACGGTGCCCGGTGCGTCGGGGTGCTCGACGTCGCGGCGGACGGCGGGGTCGTCGACGTCGAATTCGCCGGTGTCGTGGCGGATGTTGTAGCCGCCCTCGGTGACGGTGAGCGAGACGATGCGGGTGGTGGGTGCGGCGATCAGCTCGATCACCGCCTCGGGATCCTCGGGGGCGTAGCGGTAGTCGACGATCGAACCGATCACCCGCGGTTCCCACTTGCCGTCCGGGTGGCGCAGGATCAGCGTGTAGAGGCCGTCCTGGGCCGCGAGGGCGTGGCGCATGCGGCGGTCGCCGGGCAGGACGCCGACGCCGCAGATGCCCCAGGTGCGGGCGGCGCCGCGTTCGAGCAGCCGGTCGACGTACATCGCCTGATGGGCACGATGGAATCCGCCGACCCCGAAATGCACGATGCCGACGCCGATGTCGCGGCGCGAGTAGGTCGGGCCGGGGACGGGCAGGGTGGTCAGGGTGTTCTCGCCCAGGTCCACTTCGGGGCTCCTTACGTGTCGTCGCCGGGGTGCACCCGCACGACGGTCTTGATGTTGCCGGGTGTCCGGTCGGATTCGAGTGCTTCGGCCGCCCTCTCGAGCGGGAAGCGGGCGGTGACCATCGCGTCGAGGTCGACGCGACCGGTGGCGGCGAGGGCGATCGCCGTCGGCCAGGTGTGGGCGTAACGGAAGACGCCGGTGAGGACCAGCTCGCGGTTCTGGATCAGCTGGACCGGCAGGTTCATCGTCTCGGCGCCGGAGCCGACGAGGACGACGGTGCCGGCGGGCCGGACCGCCCGCATCGCGGCGGCGACCGCGGCGGGGGCGCCGGAGGCGTCGATGTAGGCGTCGACGTGCAGGCCGGTGACGTCGTCGGTGCGCGGGTCGAGCGCGGCGGTCGCCCCGAACTTCCGGGCCAGCGCGCGCCGGTCCGCGTCGAGGTCGGTGACGACGATGTCGGTGGCGCCGAACGCGCGGGCGACCTGCGCGGTGACGATCCCGATGGGGCCCGCGCCGGTGACCAGGACCCGGGAACCGGCGGTGACGCCCGCCTTGCGGACGGCGGCGATGCCCACGGACAGCGGTTCACAGAGGGCGGCGGCGTCGTCGGAGACGGTGTCGGGCACGGGGTGGGCGAATTCGGCCCCGATGGTGACGTAGTCGCAGAAGGCGCCGTCGACGGGTGGGGTGGCGAAGAACCGCATGTGCGGGCAGAGGTTGTAGCGTCCGCGCCGGGTTTCGTCGGTGGTGGGGTCGGGGCGCTGCGGCTCGATGGACACGCGCTGCCCGACCCGGTCGGCGGGGACGCCGGCGCCGACCGCGGCGATCGTGCCGGAAGCCTCGTGGCCGAGGACGAGCGGCGCCTCGACGACGAATTCGCCGATGCGGCCCTCCCGGTAGTAGTGCGTGTCCGATCCGCACACGCCGACGGAGGTGACCCGGACGAGCACGTCGCCGGGTGCGGGTTCGGGGACCGGCCGTTCGCGCATCTCGATCCGTCCGGGTTCGACGAGGACGGCGGCGCGCATGCCGGCCGGGATCGACGGGGGTGTTGTGTGGGTCACACTTCCGATGCTAGCGTACTGAGCAGATGAACGCACCCATGAGCATTTGCTCACGGTGTTCCTCCGAACCAGGAGATGTCGTGACCGTCCCCCACGTGACGAACCAGCCCGCGGCTACCGCCGCGCCGGAGGAGCTGCGCCTGGCGTTGCGCGCGGCGACGCTGTACTACCTGGACGGCCTCACCCAGGCCGAGGTCGCGACGCGGCTCGGCGTCTCCCGGCCGACCGCGGGACGCCTCGTCGCCCGGGCCCGGGCGCAGGGCCTGGTGCGCATCGAGGTGAACGTGCCGGCCAACCTGCGCGACGACCTGCACGCCGACGAGGAACGCGCCCTCGAGGAGCGCTTCGGTCTGCTCGAGGCCGTCGTCGTCGGTGACGGCGTGGACGCGGCCGGCCCGCTCGACGAGGCCGCCAGCTTCGCGGGCGTCGGACGGGCCGCCGCCGCCCTGATCAGCCGGCGGATCCGCGCGACGGACACCCTCGGATTCACGTGGGGCCCGGAGACCGTGGCCGTCGCGCAGGCCCTGCCGCCGGGCGGGGCGACCTGCGCGACGATCGTCCAGCTCGACGGCGCCGTCACCGCGTCCGATTACCAGACCGGCGCCGAGTACGTGCTCGGGCGATGCGCGGAACAGTTGCAGGCCAAGATGGTTCGGCTCCCCGTTCCCCTGTACGCCGACCCCGCGACGGTCACGTCCATGCGTGCCGACTCGATGATCTCCCGCACCCTGGACATCGGCCGCCGCGCCGACATGATGATGTTCGGCGTGGGGGCGGTGTCCACCTCGACCACCCTGTTCGAGGGCAGCTACCTCGACACCGCCATGCTCGACGCGCTCACCGAGCTCGGCGCGGTCGGCGAGATCGCGGGCCGGTTCTTCCACGCGGACGGAACCGCGGTCGGCGGGGACCTCGACCGCCGCGCCGTGTCGGTCTCGCTCGACGACATCCGGGCCTGCCCCGGCGCGGTCCTCGTCACCGGCGGGGCCGCCAAACACCAGGCCGCGCTCGGGGCGCTGCGCGGCGGCCTGGCCACCATGCTCGTGTGCGACATCGAGTGCGCACGTTGGCTACTCGACCGATAACCCCACGGAGAGACCGAAGAAGAGGCGACGATCGGTGAACACATCCAGAACGACCACCCGAATGCTGGTGGCCGGGGCGGGGGCGCTCAGCCTCACGCTCACCGGCTGCGCCGGCGCCGGCTCGATCGGCGCCTCCGACCAGACCGTCACCATCGCGATGGTGTCGAACTCCCAGATGCAGGACGCCCAGCAACTCGCCGCACAGTTCGAGGCCGAGAACCCGGACATCGACCTGCGGTTCGTCACGCTCTCGGAGAACCAGGCCCGCGCGAAGATCACGGCCTCCACCGCGATGGGCGGCGGCGAGTTCGACGTGGTGATGATCAGCAACTACGAGACTCCGCAGTGGGCGGAGAACGGATGGCTGACCAACCTTTCCGACTACGCCCGGCAGACGGAGGGTTACGACGAGGACGACTTCATTCCCTCCCTGCGCGACTCGCTGTCCTACGAGGGCGACATGTACTCGGTGCCGTTCTACGGCGAGTCCTCGTTCCTGATGTACCGCAAGGACCTGTTCGAGCAGGCCGGCATCGCCCTGTCCCCCACCCCCACGTGGGACGAGGTGGCCGCCGCCGCCGCGCGCCTCGACAGCCCCGACACCGCCGGGATCTGCCTGCGCGGCAAGCCCGGATGGGGTGAGGTGCTCGCCCCGCTGAACACGGTGATCAACACCTTCGGCGGCCGGTGGTACGACGAGAACTGGAACGCGCAGCTCACCAGTCCCGAGGTCGTCGAGGCCGTGCAGTTCTACGTCGACCTCGTGCGCGAGCACGGCCAGCCGGGCGCGGCCACCAGCGGTTTCAGCGAATGTGCCACGCAGCTCGCCCAGGGCCGCGTCGCGATGTGGTACGACTCCACGTCGGCGGTGTCCACCCTCGAGGACCCCGCGTCGAGCAACGTGGTCGGAAAGATCGGGTACGCGCCGGCACCGATCCGGGTCAAGGACGACGCGGGCTGGCTCTACAGCTGGTCGCTCGGCATCCCCGTCGACAGCGACAACGCGGACTCGGCGTGGCGGTTCGTCTCGTGGATGACGAGCAAGGAGTACCTGCGCACCGTCGGCGAGACCCTCGGCTGGGAGCGGGTGCCGCCCGGCAGCCGGCTGTCCACCTACGAAATCCCCGAATACCGTGAGGCCGCAGCCGCTTACGGGCCGCTCACCCTCCAGTCCATCGAGAACGCGACGCCGGACGCCCCGACGGTCGATCCGGTGCCCTACACCGGTGTCCAGTTCCTGGCCATCCCCGAGTTCCAGGACCTCGGAACGCGGGTGAGCCAGCAGGTCAGCGCTGCGATCGCCGGTCAGAAGACCGTCACCGAAGCGCTGGAACAGGCCCAGGAATACGCCGACGTCGTCGGTGCCACCTACCGGGAGGATCAACAATGACAACCGTGGCAGTCGGCGCACCCACCGCCGACGACTCGGAACGCATCCGCCGGGTGCGGGACGCCAAGAGCGATGCGGTCTCCCGCGCGGAGGGCTGGCGCCGACGCGGGCCCCTGCTGCCGGCCCTGATCTTCATGATCGTGGTCACGCAGATCCCGTTCGTGTTCACCCTCTACTACTCCACGCAGTCGTGGAACCTGGTGCGCCCGGGCTCGCGCAGCTTCGTGGGCCTGCAGAACTACGCGGACGTCTTCCGCGACAGCCAGTTCCGCGAGGTCGCCGTCAACACCGTGATCCTCATCGTCGGCACCGTGCTGATCTCCGTCGTGCTGGGCCTGCTGCTCGCGCTGCTGCTCGACCGGGTCTTCCTCGGCCGCGGCATCGTCCGCACCCTGCTCATCACGCCGTTCCTCGTCACCCCCGTCGCCGGGGCGCTGATATGGAAGACCGCGATGTTCGATCCCGTGTTCGGCATCGTCAACTTCGTGCTCTCCCCGTTCGGCGTCGGGCAGATCGACTGGGTCAGCCGTTATCCGCTCGCCGCGGTCATGGCCAACCTGGTGTGGCAGTGGACCCCGTTCATGATGCTGCTCATCCTGGCCGGGCTGCAGTCCATGCCGCGTGACACCCTCGAGGCCGGCCGGGTCGACGGGGCCGGCGCCTTCGCCCTGTTCCGCGAGCTGACCCTGCCGCACCTGCGACGGTTCATCGAACTCGGCGCCGTGCTCGGCGCGATCCACCTGGTCAACACCTTCGACGCCATCTATATGATGACCCAGGGCGGACCGGGTACCGCCAGCTCCAACCTGCCGTTCTACATCTATCAGCGGGCGTTCCTCGGCTTCGACATCGGCCAGGCCGCCGCCATGGGTGTGGTGGTCGTCGTCGCCACCATCGTCGTGGCCACCGTCGCGCTGCGGCTGATCTTCACATCGTTCACGGGCAAAGAGGAGGCCGCCTGATGAGCACCACCGCCCCCACCACACAGCAGCTACCCGCACCGGAGACCGTCCCGTCACGATCCCGGAAACGCAAGCACCGCAAGGCAAACCCTTGGGGCGTCGTCGCCTGGATCGCCGCCCTGGGGTTCTTCTTCCCGGTGTTCTGGATGGTGCTCACCGCCTTCAAGCAGGAGGCCGACGCCTACTCCGATCCACCGAAGTTCTTCTTCACTCCCACCCTCGACCAGTTCCGCGCGGTGTTCGACACCGGCGTCGGTGTCAGCCTGCTCAACTCCGCGTTCGCCACCGGCGTGTCGACGATCCTCGTCCTGCTGCTCGGCGTGCCCGCCGCGTTCGCCCTGTCGCTGCGGCCGGTGCGCAAGACCAAGGACGCCCTGTTCTTCTTCATCAGCACGAAGATGCTGCCGATCGTCGCCGCGATCATCCCGCTCTACGTGATCGTCGCGAACATCGGTCTGCTCGACAACATCTGGGCACTGATCATCCTCTACACCGCGATGAACCTGCCGATCGCGGTGTGGATGATGCGCTCGTTCTTCCTCGAGGTGCCGGGCGAGCTGCTCGAGGCCGCGAACATGGACGGCGCCAGCCTGTGGACGTCGGTGCGCGAGGTGATCCTGCCGCTCGTCTCGCCCGGCATCGCCGCCACCGCCCTGATCTGCGTCATCTTCTCCTGGAACGAATTCTTCTTCGCCGTCAACCTCACGGCGGTGCAGGCGCAGACCATTCCGGTGTTTCTCGTCGGCTTCATCACCGGCGAGGGCCTGTACTGGGCTCGCCTGTCCGCGGCCGCGACGATGGCGGCGCTGCCCGTCGTCCTCGCCGGCTGGATCGCCCAGAACAAGCTCGTGCGCGGCCTGTCGTTCGGCGCAATCAAGTAACTCTCCCGATCACTTTCGAAGGAATCGTCATGGCCGAGATCACCTACCGCAACGCCTCGTGCATCTACGAGAACTCCGACACCCTCGCCGTCGACTCGCTGAACCTGGACATCCAGGACGGGGAGTTCGTCGTCCTGGTCGGACCGTCCGGCTCCGGCAAGAGCACCGCGCTGCGGATGCTCGCCGGACTCGAGGACATCGACGAGGGCTCGATCAGTATCGGCGGCCGCGACATGGTCGGCGTGCCGTCGAAGGATCGTGACATCGCGATGGTCTTCCAGAACTACGCCCTGTACCCGAACAAGACCGTCGCCGAGAACATGGGCTTCGCGCTGAAGATGCGCGGCGTGAGCGCCGACGAACGGCGGCGCAAGGTCGAGCAGGCGGCGAAGCTGCTCGACCTCACCGACTACCTGGACCGCAAGCCCGCCAAGCTCTCCGGCGGCCAGCGGCAGCGCGTCGCGATGGGCCGGGCGATCGTCCGCGAACCGCAGGTGTTCTGCATGGACGAACCGCTGTCCAACCTCGATGCCAAGCTGCGGGTGCAGACCCGCACCCAGATCGCCGCGCTGCAAAGGCGTCTCGGCACCACCACGGTGTACGTCACGCACGACCAGGTCGAGGCGATGACCATGGGCGACCGGGTGGCGGTGCTGCGCGGCGGCACGCTGCAGCAGTTCTCCTCCCCCACCGAGCTGTACGACCGGCCCGCCAACGCGTTCGTCGCCGGGTTCATCGGCTCGCCCGCGATGAACCTGCTCGACGCGCGGATCGTCGACGGCGGCGTGCAGATCGGCAGCACCGTCGTCGACGTCGAACGGGACCGCATGGCCTCGCTGCACCGCGCCGGCCTCGAGACCGTCACCGTCGGGATCCGGCCCGAACAGCTGGAGATCACCGACGGCGACGGCGTCGAGGCCATCGTCGACCTCGTCGAGGAACTCGGCAGCGAGTCGTACGTGTACACCCGCGTCGCGCGCAGCGACGCCACCCTCGTCGCGCGGTCGCTCACGCGCACGCCGGCCCGGCTGGCGGACACGATCCGGCTGCGTAAGCGGGAGGGCTCGGTGCACCTGTTCCATCCGGAGACGGGCGAACGCGTCGGCGACTGACCGACCGGCGGCGAACCCGCGTCGGAAGCGGCGGTGAATCCGCGCCGGAACCGGCGGTGGTCGGTACGGTCGGGACGTGCTCTTCTCGACGATCGTCGCCACCTCACGGGCCGTCGGTGCCACCCGGTCGCGCCGGACCAAGGTGGAAGAACTGTGCAGCCTCCTCGCCGTCCTCGATCCCGTGGAGGTCGAGCCGGCGGTGTCGTGGCTGGCGGGCGAGCCGCGCCAGGGCCGCATCGGCGTGGGCTGGCGCACCCTCGCCGGGGCCCGCGTCGACCCGGCCGACGCGCCCTCGCTGACCGTCTCCGACGTCGACCGGGCCCTCACCGAGCTCGCCGGTCTGTCCGGGTCCGGCTCGACGGGGCGGCGCCGCGAACTGCTCGCCACGCTGCTCGGCGCGGCCACCACTGCCGAGCAGGAGTTCCTGGTGCGGCTGCTCACCGGGGATCTGCGGCAGGGCGCGCTCGAGGGAGTGATGACCGACGCGGTGGCCGCCACGGCCGGTCTGCCCGCCGAGACGGTGCGCCGGGCGTTCATGCTCTCCGGGCAACTGTCCGTGACGGCGGCCGCCGCGCTCACCGGCGGCGCCGACGCGCTCACCGCGTTCCGTCTCGAGGTGGGCCGGCCGATCAGGCCGATGCTCGCCTCTCCCGCGCAGTCCCTCGCCGACGCCTACAGCCGGTTCGGCGGCGACGTCAGCGTCGAGTACAAGCTCGACGGCGCCCGCATCCAGGTGCACCGCCACGACGAAACGGTGCGGGTGTTCACTCGCGCTCTGCGCGAGATCACCGGCAGCGTACCGGAACTCGTCGATCTGGTCGCCGCGCTGCCGTGCACGTCGGTGGTGCTCGACGGCGAGACCCTGGCGCTCGACCCCGCGGGCCGGCCCCGGCCGTTCCAGGAGACCATGAGCCGCTTCGGCGCCGAGTCCGCCCACGATCTGTTGCTGCACCCGTACTTCTTCGACTGCCTGCACCTCGACGGCGTCGACCTGCTCGACGCACCGCTCGCCGAGCGTCTCGACGCCCTGCATCGGGTCGCCTCCGAGCACCGGATCCCGGGCGTGCTACGGCCGGACGACGCCGCAGCCGAGGCCCAGTTCGATGCCGCGCTCGCCGCCGGACACGAGGGCGTCGTCGTCAAGGACCTCACCGCGCCCTACGCGGCGGGCCGGCGCGGCCGCGCCTGGCAGAAGGTCAAGCCGGAGCACACGCTCGACCTGGTGGTGCTCGGCGCCGAGTGGGGCTACGGCCGCCGCACCGGCTACCTGTCCAATCTCCATCTGGGCGCGCGAGACCCGGACGGCGGGGAACCGGTCATGGTCGGTAAGACGTTCAAGGGGCTGACCGACGCCCTGCTGCAATGGCAGACCGAGGAATTCCCGCGGCACGAACGCAGCCGCGACGCGCACACGGTGTACCTGCGACCGGAACTGGTCGTGGAGATCGAACTCGACGGGGTGCAGGTCAGCCCCCGCTACCCCGGCGGGGTGGCGCTGCGCTTCGCTCGCGTGCTGCGCTACCGCCCCGACAAGACGGCCGACGACGCGGACACGATCGACGCGGTGCGGGCGCTGCTGCCCGGGACGGAGCCCGGTTAGCCCCGCGGACCTCCGTCCGGTACCGGATGTCGCTCGTGGCCGGTCATGCCCGCCCCTGGGCGAGCGACTCGACCACGGCGGCGAACATGGTGGACTTGATGGCACCGAGAGTGCCGGGATCCTTCCCCGCGAGCGGGGTGACGAGCTCGACGGCAGCATCCAGGACGTTGCCCTCGCCGGCTGTGCGGTCGACCAGGCCGGCGGCCTCGGCCTCGAGGCCGCCGTAGCGGTGACCGGTGGTCATCGCGGTGACTGCAGTCTGCGGGTTCAGCTTGGCCTGGATCAGCGCGGCCATGCCCGGCGTGAACGGGATGTGGATGTCGACCTCGGGGAAGCAGTAGTAGCCCCGGTCGGCGCGCATCACCCGGTAGTCGTGCGCGATGCCGAGCATGGCGCCCGCCCCGAACGCGTGCCCGACCACCGCGGCGACCGTCGGCAACGGGAAGGTGAGGACGCGGCCGAACAGCGCCTGCACCCGGCCGACGTACCACTGCGCCCGATCACCGTGCGCCGTCAACCATTCCAGGTCCAGGCCGTTGGAGTAGAACTTCCCCGTCGCCGTGGTGACGAGCGCGTGCGCGTTCTGCTGCGCTTCGTCGAGGAGCCGGTCGACGGTGTCGAGCCAGTCCGGGGAGAACCGGTTCTCGTCGTCGCCGAGGTCGAGGACGGCGATCTTGTCCCGGTAGGTCAGAGTGACAGTCATCGAGAACCTTTCGTGTGGCCGCCGCGCCGGGGCGGCGCCGGCGGAGGATCGAGGGTGAGAACCGCACGGACCGCGGCCTCGAGGCGTTGCCGCAAGGCCGTGTCGGGGACGTGCCGACGCCGGAGCAACAGCCCCGTGGGCAGACCGACGACGCAGTCCTCGACGACCGCGACCGCACGCGCGTCGCCGCGGCCCCACAACGTCCGGGACAGGCGGACGAGCAGCGCGACCAGAACCGAATCGAGCCGGCTCAACTCGGCGGCGACATCCTCCGGCAGGTCGGACCCGAGCAGCTCGTCGCGCCGGACGGTGAGCAGAAGACGCGAGGACTCGGGGAAGAGGGCGGCGAACGCCGCCGGGGTATCGGCAGCCGCGACGACGGCCTCGACCCCGACGGCCCGGGCCGGCGCCGAGGCGGAGCCGAGAACCTCGTCGACCGACGCGTGTTGCAGGTCGAGGAAGCGGTGGGCCGCGCGCAGCCAGGCCCGGCCCACCAGCCCGCCCCGTGAGCCGAACGCGTGATACAGAGCCCCGTTCGACATCCCCGTGGCCGCGGCGACCGCACGCAGCGTCACCGCACTCGCGCCACCCTCCACCACGAGCCTTTCGGTGGCGTCGAGAACCTCGTCGAGGTCATGGATGCGGGGGCGGGGCATAGCGGGACCGTAACAGAACATATGCTCTATTACTAGTCGGTAACCACATGGGGGGCGATCGGCTGCGGTGCCGAACCGCGATCGGCCGTGGAGATCCTGCGCGACGAACGCCGGGACCAGGGCCCCGGTCCCGCTGAGCGGAACCCGTGGTATCGCCCGCCGCTTCGGACGTGGAGAATCCGCGTCCGACCCGACGATCGCCCCACTGCCGAGGAGACGAGCATGGATGCCGCCGACCGTTTCGAGAACAAGGTCGTCTTCGTCACCGGCGCGGCGCGCGGCCAGGGCCGCGCCGAGGCGGTGCAGTTCGCCCGCGAAGGCGCCGACATCATCGCGATCGACGCGTGCATCGACTTCGCCTCGACCGCCTACCCGGGCGCCACGGAGGAGGATCTCGCGGAGACCGTGCGGCTGGTCGAGAAGACCGGGCGTCGCATCGTCGCCACGACCGCGGACGTGCGGGACTTCGACGCGCTCTCACGGGCACTCGCCGACGGCGTCGAGCGGCTCGGCCGGCTCGACGTGGTGGTCGCCAACGCCGGCATCTGCTCGGGCGCGCTGTCGTGGGAGATCACCCTCGAGCAGTGGCGCGAAACGGTGGACGTCAACCTCACCGGGGTGTTCCACACCGCGAAGGCCGCCGTGCCCTACCTGATCGAGCAGGGCGAGGGTGGGGCGGTCGTCTTCACCAGCTCCGTCTCGGGTCTCAAGGGCACCCCGTTCACCGGCCACTACGTCGCGACGAAGCACGGCATCACCGGACTGGCGAAGACGATGGCGAACGAGCTG
The DNA here is from genome assembly GCF_011058195.1 of Rhodococcus sp. 14C212. NCBI lineage: Bacteria > Bacillati > Actinomycetota > Actinomycetes > Mycobacteriales > Nocardiaceae > Rhodococcus > Rhodococcus sp. 14C212. The sequence continues at coordinate 91,256 of NZ_JAALEH010000005.1, forward strand.
GGCGAGCATCGGATCCGGGTCAACACCGTGCACCCGGCCGGCGTGGAGACCGGCATGAAGGTCAGCGACCTGCACCCGCTCATCGCGAAATACGCGACTACCCTCGGCCCGATCTACATGAACTCCCTGCCCTACGAGATCCTGCAGCCCGAGGACGTCGCGGCCGTCGTCGCGTGGGTGTGCTCGGACGAGGCGAAGTACATCACCGGCGCGCAGATCCCGGTCGACCTGGGGAACCTGATCCGCTGAGCGCCCCCACCCAGCGTGGCCGAATGTCACACCGCTTCGATCTGATCGAACGCATGTCACATTCGGCCACCCCCGTCCGCCGGCGGATACCCTCCGGAGGGTGACCTGGTCCCTGGAGTTGGTGCCCACCGCCGTCGGGGTGGCACTGCTCGTCGGGACGACGACCGCGGTGCTGTGGGGCTACCGCGCCCCGCACCACTTCGCGCCGGCGATCGCGGTGCTGCGGGGCGCCGTGCAACTGGCCCTGATCAGCGTGGTCCTGTCCGGGGTGATCACGAATCCCCTCTGGGTGGGCGCCGCCCTGCTCGTCATGTTCACCGTGGCGGCTCTCACCGCGTCGCGCCGGATCGGCTGGAGCCCGGGACACGTGGCCCTCGTATCCGGTGCGATGGCGCTCGGGATCGCCGTGACGCTCACGATCGTCTTCGTCACCGGCGCCATCGAGTTCTCCCCGCGGTACGTGCTGGCCATCGGCGGCATCGTCGTCGGCAACGCGATGACCATCGCGACCCTCGCGGGGCGGCGCTTCACGGAACTGACCGGGGACAACTGGGACACGGTCGAGGGCTGGCTCGCGCTCGGTGCGACGCCACGGCAGTCCACCCGCGAGCTCACGCGACTGGCCGTCCACTCGGCGCTGATCCCGTCGACCGACCAGACCAAGACCACCGGGCTGGTGACGCTGCCGGGCGCCTTCGTCGGCGCGATCTTCGGGGGTGTGTCCCCGCTCGAGGCCGGGCGCTTCCAGATCGTGGTGCTCGCCGCGATCATGGCCGCCGGAACGATCACCGCCGTCGTCCTCGTCTCCGGTCTGGCACCGGTCCGTACCCGGCCCGGCCTGCCGGACTGACCTCCGCTGCGCCCCGGACCGGGAGGCCGGTGGGCGTAGGATCGCAGGCAACCACTCGGTGCACGTTCGGTCGCCGCAGGGAGCGAGGATGGGCCCGTCGACGGTGCTCGACCACGCGCGGGCAGCGTTCCACGCGCGGGACTGGACGCGGGCGTTCGACGCGTTCCGCGCCGCCGACGCGCACGAGCCCCTCACCGCCGACGACCTCGACCTGTTCGCACGGTCGGCGTATCTGGTCGGCCGGGACGACGACTGCGCGACGCTGTGCGAACGTGCGTTCTCGGCCCATCTCGACGCCGACGACCCCGAGCGGGCCGGACTCAGTGCGTTCTGGCTCTGCTTCCTGCTGATGAACCGTGGTGAGGTGGCGCGCGCCGGCGGCTGGCTCGCCCGGGCCCAGCACCTGACCGAGCCCGGACGCCCGGACTGCGCGACACGCGGCCTCCTGATGCTGCCGGCGGCGGTGCAGGACATGCATGCGAACCGGCCGGCCGACGCCCTGCCCACGTTCACCGCCGCCCAGGCGATCGGCCGAGCCTGCGGCGACGCCGACCTCGTCGCGCTGAGCACCCTCGGCATGGGGCAGTGCCGCATCCTGCTCGGCGACGTCACCGGCGGTCTCGGCACGCTGGACGAGGTGATGGTCGGCGTGACCCTCGAAGAGGTCTCGCCGGTCGTGGCCGGCCTGGTGTACTGCGCGGTGATCGAGGCCTGCCAGGGCACGTTCCAGCTGCAGCGGGCCAGGGAATGGACGCGGGCACTCGGCCGCTGGTGCGACGCCCAGCCCGGCCTCGTCCCGTTCCGGGGACAGTGCCTCGTACACCGCGCGCAGATCCTGCAACTCGAGGGCGCCTGGACGGAGGCCATGGACCTGGCCCGGCTCGCGTTCCGGCGGCTGTCGGACCCACCGGGTCAACCGGCCGTCGGCATGGCCCTGTACGAACAGGGCGAACTGCACCGGTTGCGCGGCGAGTTCGACGAGGCCGAGGACGCCTACCGCCGCGCCGGCCGGCTGGGCCGCGAGATCCAGCCGGGCATGGCGCTGTTGCGTCTGCGTCAGGGCGACACCGACGCGGCGCTCGCCGGGATCCGGCGGGCGCTCGGCGAATCGCTTCCGCTCTATCGTCCGCGGCTGCTGGCGGGCCACGTGGAGATCGCGCTCGCCGTCGGCGACGTCGCGGCCGCGCGCCACAGCGCCGACGAACTCGCGGCGCTGGCCCGCGAACAGGACGCTCCGGCGTTGAGCGCGATCGCCGAGCAGGTCACCGGGGCCGTCCTGCTCGCCGAGGGCGCACCGCGCGCCGCGCTCGACCGGCTGCGCCGCTCGTGCGGGCTCTGGCGCGGGTTCGAGGCGCCCTACGAGTGCGCGCGGGTGCGGGTGCTGCAGGGCCGCTGCTGTGACGCGCTCGGCGATGCCGAGACGGCACGGCTCGAATACGAGGCCGCGGCGGCGACGTTCCGGGACCTGCACGCCGAGCCGGACCTGCGGGACCTCGCGCGAATGCCGACGCGGCCGGCCGCGCGGGGCCGGCTGACCCCGCGCGAGGTCGAGGTGCTGCGGGCCGTCGCCACCGGGAAGACCAACCGGGCCGTGGCCCGTGAGCTCGTGTTGAGCGAGAAGACCGTGGCGCGGCACCTGAGCAACATCTTCACCAAGCTCGACGTGTCGTCCCGGGCGGCCGCGACGGCATACGCGTACGAGCACCACCTGCTCTGAGCTGCACAGAACTACCCATCCGGGGTCCGCGGACGGCTACATACTTCGCCCGACGCGGCCGATGGCGGCGGCGCCTAACGTCATCCGTCCAGTCCCCTCGAGCCCGGGAGTTCCGATGACCACCCACAGTGCACCCCGACGGATCGACACCGTCGTGATCGGCGCAGGCCAGGCGGGTCTGTCCGCCGGCTACCACCTCGCCCGGCACGGCCGCCCCTTCCTGATCGTCGACGCGAACCGGCGGATCGGCGACAACTGGCGCAGCCACTGGGATTCGCTGCGCCTGTACAGCCCCGCCGGATACGACGGCCTGCCCGGCATGCCGTTCCCCGGCGATCCGCACCGCTTCCCGACGAAGGACGACGTCGCCGACTATCTCGAGGCGTACGCCGCGCGGTTCGATCTCCCCGTCACGGGCGGCACCCGCGTGCGACGGCTGTCGCGCGAGGACGACCACTTCGTCCTCGACTGCGGCGAGATGCGGATCGAGGCCGGTAACGTCGTCGTCGCCACCGGCACGTTCGGCCGAACACCCAGCATCCCGGACTTCGCGGCCGAGCTGGACCCGCGGATCGTGCAGCTGCACTCGAGCGAGTACCGCAATCCGGCCCAGCTGAACGACGGCCCGGTGCTCGTGGTGGGCGCCTCCCACTCCGGCGGCGACCTCGCCTACGAGGTGGCGACGTCACATCCGACGATCCTGTGCGGCCGCGACACGGGACAGCTCCCGGTGCGGCTCGAGAGCCGCCGGATGCGGGTGCTCTTCCCGATCGTGTGGTTCGCGTGGGGCCACGTGCTCTCCGTACGCACCCCGCTCGGCCGGAAGGTACGTGAACTCGAACGCCGCCACGGCGCACCGCTTTTGCGGGTCAAGCGGGAGGACCTCGCCGAGCTCGGCGTCGAACGGATCACCGAACGGGTCACCGGAGTCGTCGACGGCCGCCCGGTCCTCGCCGGCGGGCGCGTCCTCGACGTGACGAACGTGTTGTGGTGCACCGGTTTCCGTCAGGTCTACGACTGGATCGATCTGCCGGTGCTCGACCCGGACGGCTGGCCGCTCGAGGAGCACGGGGTGGTGACCGACATCCCCGGCCTGTACTTCACCGGCCTGTGCTTCCAGTCGTCGTTCCGCTCGATGCTCGTCGGCGGGGCCGGCGCGGACGCCGGGCACGTCGTCCGGCACCTGGCCGAGCACCGCGCGCCCGTCGCCGCCGGGGTTCCGACCCGACGCGGCGCTCCGGCGCACGGCCGTTCATACGGCTCGTCGGGGACCTACGCTACGTCCAGCCGGCGAGTGTCTCGGCTGCTGCCCGGTAGTCGATCATCCCGGTAGAGACGGCGATCACCAGGTCGTACGCGTCGTCGTCCGGCGCATCGAGATCGAGCCCGTTGAGGCCGTAGAAGACGAACACCGCCACCCACGAGAGCCGCTCGTTGCCGTCGACCAGCGGATGGTTCCGCGCGATCGATTCGAGCAGCACCGCGGCCTTCTCGTGGATCGACGGATAGGCATCACGCCCGAAAAGCGAGGAGCGAGGTCGGTGCGCGGCCGAATCCAGGAGACCGAGATCGCGAATATGCGGCACTCCCAGATCCGCCGCAAGCGCGAGCAGATCCTCGAGTTCCAGGTACTCGACGTTCACTGAGCCAATCGGTCGAGCAGCGCGGCGTATCGCTCCCGGCCGTCACGGGACAACGCCTGCACCCGCGTGTCGCGCACGCGCCGTGCCGCCGCCTCCGTGATGGCACGCACCGTCGCCTCGTGCTTACTCACACCGTCGGCCTCCGCCAACAGCGCAAGTGCTCGCTCCTGCTCTTCGGTCAACCGGAGTGTCATGGCCACGAGTCCGATGCTACCACTTTGGTATCACTGGACGGCGCGAGGGCCCGGCAGCTGCCGGCGCAGACCGCTGGCCCGCAGCACCCGCCGCTCGACCCCGGCGCGGACGGCTTCCTCGGTGCCGATCAGGCGCACGTGACCGCGCGCCCGGGTGATCGCGGTGTACAGCAATTCGCGGGTCAGCAAAGAGGATTCGGGTGGGGGCAGGATCACCGAGACCGTGCCGTACTGGCTGCCCTGGCTGCGGTGGATCGTCATCGCGTACACGGTCTGCACGGCCGACAGCTGGCTCGGGTGGAGCCGGAACGGTTCCTTGCCGCGCGCGAACGCCGCGACGGGTTCGCCGTCTGCGTCGACGACCACAACGCCGGTGTCGCCGTTGTAGATGCGGGTCTCGTGGTCGTTGGCGGTGACGAGCAGCGGCTGACCCGGGTACCAGCGCTCGGCGTCGAGCCGCCGGCCGGTGTCGGTGGCGATCCACTCCATCGCCCGCCGCGCCCACCACTGCACCCCGTAGGGTCCCTCGCGGTGCGCGCACAGCAGGCGGTGCGTCTCGAACTGGTCGAGCGCGGTTGCCGCGTCGCCCGCGACGGCGGCGGCGGTGACGGTCGCGGCGGTGGTGACGACGTCGTGCCGCAGGGCCTCCAGGTCATCCGGCGCGTGGAAGGACACCTCGGTGCCCCCGCCCTCGAGGATCCGCAGCACCGCGTCGGCGTCGCCCTCCCGCACGGCGACGGCCAGGTGGGCGATGTCACCACCGAACCGCCGGCCGCGGCTGAGCCGGATCACACCGCCGCGCAGCCGGTTCCGTTCCCCCGGCGAGAGCGCCGCCTCCGCGGGGTCGTCGCCGGCGTCGAGGTCGGGTCCGACGACGCGGCCGAGAACGGGGTTCCCCGCGGCGGTGACGGGACGGGCGACGAGGTCGGCCAGGACGGCGCCGGCGTCGACGGAGGTCAGCTGGTCGGGGTCGCCCACCAGGATCAGGCGGGTGCCGGAGCGGACGGCCTCGAGCAGCCGGCACATCATGGTCAGCGACACCATCGACGTCTCGTCGACGACCACGACGTCGTAGGGCAGATGGTTGCCGGCGTGGTAGCGATACCGGGTGCGGCCGCGCTGCCAGCCGAGCATGCGGTGCAGGGTCATCGCGGACAGGTCGGCGCGCAGGCCCAGCGGCTCGGCCTGCTCCCGGACGGATTCCTGCAGCCGGGCCGCGGCCTTGCCGGTGGGTGCGGCCAATCCGATGCGCAGGGCGGGACCGTGCAGCGTGGTCAGGAGCGCCAGGATCCGGGCGACGGTGTGGGTCTTGCCGGTGCCCGGCCCGCCGGCGATGACCGTGGTCCATCCGGTGGCAGCCAGCGCCGCGGCGATGCGCTGCCGATCCGGTGCGGCGGACGGGCGGCCGGGGTCGTGCTGATCCCGGAACAATTCCCGCAGCCCCCGCTCGAGCGTCTGCTCGTCGACGACGGGATGATCGAGCCCGCGGGCGTCGAGGATCTGCCGGACCGTCTCCTCCTGACGGAAGTAGCGGTCGAGGTACAGCAGCGGCCCGTCGGCGGTGTCCACCAGGCGCAGCGGACGCAGCGGGCCGCGGTCGCCCCCGACGACGAGGGGACTGCGCCGCAACCCGGCGACGACGGCGTCGTCGTCCGGCCACGGCAGCGCCGCGAGATCGACCTCGGCGGCCTCGTCGACGGTGACCTCCCGCAACCGGGTCAGGTCCAGGCACACCGAACCGGCGCGCACGGCACGCACGGCCAGCGCGGTCGCGAGGTGCACGTCCTCGGCGGTCTCCCCGGACAGCTGGGCCAGCCGCAGCGCGACGTGCACGTCGGCGGCCGCGAGCACCCCGGCCTCGTTGAAGGCCCGCAGGGCCCCCTTGCCGCGCTGGGCCACCTGGGCGTTCGTCACGGGATCTCCTTGCCTGCCAGCAGGTCGGACAGTTCGGCGACGAGGGCGGGCGGCGGCACCCAGTCGAACACGCCGCAGCCCGCGGGGGTGTCCGGACCGACCATGCCGCGCACGAACAGGTACTGCACGCCGCCGAGATGCACGGCCGGGTCGTACCCGGGCAGCCGCCACCGCAGATACCGGTGCAGGGCAACGGCGTACAGCAGCGCCTGCATCGGGTAGTGGGCGCGCAGCATCTCCTCGGCCATCCGGTTCCGGGTGTAGTGGGCGGTGGTGAGCTCCTCCGGCCCGAGCCGGTTCGTCTTGTAGTCGACGATCACGAACCGCGGCTCGGTGCCGTGGATCCGCAGCACCGCATCGATGCTGCCGGTGAGGTAGCCGCGCAGCGGGGTGGGCTCGAGGGTGCCCACGAGATCGGGGTAGGACGCGAACGGGTCGCCGGCGGGCAGGTGGGCACGCAGCAGCCGGGCGACACCGTCGAGGGTGACGGTGGTGGCGACGGGGTCGTCCCCACCGGCGAGGGGCAGCTCGAAGTCGAGTTCGGCGAGCCGGTCGGCGGGGGCGATGTCGGCGAGCGTGCCCGCGCCCCCGGCGAGCGGGGTGCGCAGGACCGGCAGCAGGGCCACGGCCAGCTCCTCGGGGTCGACGTCGGAGAGCTGTTCGGCGACGGTGTCGCGGCAACAACGCAGCAGTTCCGCCTCGAGGTCGACGGCCGCGGTGTCGACGACCTCGAGCACCGCGTGCACGAGGGTGCCGAACACGGCCCCACCGGGCAGGGGGTTCATCGGGGACACGATGCCGTCGTCCGCCGCGCCGGCCGGCAGTAGCGGGGGTTCCTCGGGTTCGTCGGTCTTCGCGGGCTGTTCGGCCTCGCCGGCCGGGCCCGGCCCGTCGTGGGCGGCGGCGGTGAGGGCGGTGTACGAGGTGCGCCGCCAGGCGTCGTCGAGCTCGCGGTCGAAGCGGGCGGCCTCGAGCTCCACGACGGTCTCGTGCGCCCGCACCCACGTGGCGGCGGGGATCGGCGCCGATCCGACGGCCTCGACGGACACCGTTCCGGCGGCCCGGCCGGCCCACCCGGTCAGCTGCTGCGCCACGATCGGGTCCTCGGGCACGCGCGCCTTGTGGGCGATCTCGGACGTGCCCGGCGCGCGGCCGAAGAGCAGGCGGTGCAGCGGGGCACCGGAGGTGCTGTACCCCGGAGCCCACCACAGCACCAGGTGACAGCGGGCGCGGGTCAACGCGACGTAGAGCAGGCGCAGTTCCTCGCCGGCCACCTCCTCGTCGTGGCGCCGGCGGCGCTCGCCGTAGCCGGCGCTGCCCTCGCCGCCGACGTCGAGGATGCGGCGACCGTCGTCGTCGTGGAGCAGGAGCCGGTCGGGTTTCGACCGCACGCCCGACTCCCACGCGAACGGCACGTAGACGACGGGGAATTCGAGGCCCTTGCTGGCGTGGACGGTGAGCACCTGCACCGCGGCGGCGTCGCTGTCGAGGCGGCGGCTGCGGTCGGCGCGGGCCGTACCCGCCTCGGCGATCCGTTCCGTCAGCCAGCGGGTCAGCGCGGTGACACCGAGCGCCTCGGCCGACGCCGTTTCGTCGAGCAGTTGCGCGAGGTGCCGCAGATCGGTCAGTTCCCGCTCGCCGCCCGGCCATCCCAGCAGGCGCGGTTCGAGGTCGCAGAACGCGGCGAGGCGCTCGAAGAGCGCGGCGAACCCGGACCGCTCGAACACGACGTCCAGTTCGCGCAGCAGGGTGCCGATCGCGGCGACGAGTTCGTCGCCCCGGATATCGATGTCCTCGGCGGTGCGGCCCATCAACGAGGTCAGAGCGGCCAACCGCACCCGGTCGGGGCGGTGCGGCTGTTCGAGTGCCTGCAGCACCCGCAGCCATTCCCGCGCGGCCGGGGTCGCGAAGACACTCGTCCCGCCGGCCAGGACGGCCGGGATCCCGGCACCGGTGAGCGCACCGTGGACGAGGGCGACCTGCGCATTGGTGCGCACCAGAACCGCGACGTCCCCGGGTTCGACGGACCGGCCGCCGGCACCGAGGTCGACGGTGACGTCGCCACCGAGCAGGGCCGCGACGTCGGCCGCGACGTCGCGTGCCACCCGTTCCTGCAGCGCCTGGGCCTTCGGGAAACCGGAGGCGCCGCACGGGCCGGCCCCGGTACGCGGCAGGTGCCGCAGCCGCAGCGGCGCCGTCCCGGCGATCCGGGACGCCGGCTGCGCCGCCTCCACCCGGTGCGCGACGATCCGCGGATCTCCCAGGGCCGCACCGCCGTACAGGTGGTCGAGGGCGGCGAGCAGGTTCCCGTCGCTGCGCCAGTTGCAGACGAGTTCCTGGTGGCCGTCGGCGAACTCCATCGCACCGAGGTAGCTCAGCACCTCGGCACCGCGGAACGCGTAGATGGCCTGCTTCGGGTCGCCGACGAGGACGAGGGTCGTGCGGCGGTGGAACGCGCTGCGCAGGATCTCCCACTGCAGCGGGTCGGTGTCCTGGAACTCGTCGACGAGCACGACGCGGAAGCGGGAGCCGATGCGGCGGCACGCGGCCTCGCCGTGCTCCGGGTCGGTCAGCACCGCGTGCAGCAGCGCGAGCTGGTCGTCGTAGTCCCGCAGGCCCGCGAGGCGCTTGCGCCGGTCGACCTCGGCCCGCACGGCCCGGGCGAACTCGACGCGTTCCCCGGCGGGCGTGCCGTCGGCACCCTCGGGGGCGAGGGCGGCCTGGGGATCGAAGACCGCGGCGCGCGCGGCCTCCGCGGCCTCGGCGTGCGAGATCGGTGCCGCGTCCGCCCGCCCGTACCGGCGCAGGTACAGGTCCGCGATGACCTCGATGGTCAGGTCGTCGACGTCCTCGACGAGCACCGCGTCGGTGTCCCGCTCGCCGGCGGTACCGAGCTCGTCGAGCATGCGCTGGCAGAACCCGTGCGTGGTGGCGATGGTGGCGGCGTCGAAGTCGGACAGGGCCCGCAGCAGCCGCCGCCGGTGCGTGGCCACGTCGCCGCCGGCGAGGTGCCGGATCAGCTCGTCGGGGTGGTGCCGGGCAGCCTCCGGGTCGGCCAGCGCCCGCGCGACGCCGGCGAACCGGTCCCGGGTGCGTTCGCGCAGTTCCTGCGTCGCGGCGCGGCTGAACGTCACCAGCAGCAGCTGCGACAGCTCCGCCGCCCCCTCGGCGACGAACCGGGTGGCCAGGCCGACGATGGCATAGGTCTTGCCGGTTCCCGCGCTGGCCTCGAGCACGGTGGTGCCCGTCGGGAGCGCCCCGAGCAGGTCGAACTTCGACACGGTTCGGGTCACGGACGCCCCTGGATCTCGTTGGACAGCAACGGTTCCCACAGGCGACGCGCAAGGGCGCCGAACCGGGTGGGCTCGCCGTGCCACGCCTGCTCGTCGTCGCGGGCGGCGAGGGCGGTCAGGTCCCGCAGCGTCACCCCGGAGCCGTACAGGTAGGTGATGTGCCGGTCGGTGCGTTCGCCGTACGTGGAGCCGAACTCCTGGGCGGCGGCGTCGACGCCCATCTCGACGGAGTCGCCGCGGTGACGCCGCTCGGCGTACTCCGCGGCCGCGGCGGTGGCCGTCGGCAGCGGCTCGTGCAGCCCGCGATCGCGCAGGTCCACGAGCCGGGCGAGCTGCTCGAGCGCGTCCGCGGGGGCGTTGATCGTGGACCGCCAGGCCGGGGTGCTGCGGAACCGGCCGCGGCCGGTGGTGATCGCCTGCCACTGCCCCGGGCGGTCCGACGCGGCGACGGCGAGCAGGTGCACCCAGGCGGTGAGGCGATGCTTCGGCGCCAGCCGGGAGAAGGTGCTGCGGGCGACGACGGTGCCGTGGACCCCGCCGACCGTGCCGGTCAGCCGCCGGCCGTCGCCGAGGTCGACGTTCACGTCGACGGTGTCGGCCGGTCCCGTGTAGATCGGCCGGCACACCGCCACCAGGGCGTCCACGGTACCGGCGACGTCGTCGAGCGCGAGCTCACCGAGCCGGTACGGCGGCAGTGTCCCGCGCCGCCATTCGGCGGCCCGGAAGTCCGCGGGGTCCGTTCCGGCGAGCAGCGCCTCGAGCATGCGGTCGCCGAGGTCCCACCGGGCGAGCGGGTCGAGGCCGACGTCGAGGGCGTCCGCGATGTCCTCGTCCCGGTCGGGCACCCGCACCCCGAGCCGCTGCCGCAGGAACGCCTGGGTGGGGTGGGTGACGAACGCGACGAGGTCGGCGAGGTCGACGTCGGTGCGCGGGACGGGCGCGAGCGGCCGGTCCAGCAGCCCGGGCCGGTGCCGCGCCGGATGCTGCGCGGCGCGCGCCCCGGCGAGTGCGGCCCGGTCGAAGCTCAGCGGGCGGCCGGGCCGGAAGTTGCGCGGATCGAACGGCTGCAGCGGATGCCGGGTGACGACGTCGGCCATGCCCTCGGGACCGACCATCGTCTCGACCACGTCGCGCAGCTCGCTGAGCGGGATCGCCGGGGGCCGGCGGGCGCCGGTGACCGGGTCCGCGCCGGTGTAGAACAGCAGCAGCTTCTCCCCCGCCGACATGACGGCGTCGAGCAGCAATTGCCGGTCCTCGCTGCGCGGATCACGTTCCCCCAGACAGGGATCCAATGCCAGCACGTCGTCGCCGTCGATGTGCGCGGTGCGCGGGAAGACCTCGTCGTCGAGGCCGAGCAGGACCACGACCCGGTGCGGCACCGACCGCATCGGCACCATCGTGCACACGGTCAGTTCACCGGTGCGGAAGTTCGCGCGCGTCGGCCGCCCCGCGAGCCGGGCCGTCAGCATGGCCCGCACGTCGGCGAGCCGCAGCGGCGCCGGCCCGGCGTGCTCGACGGCGGCCGCGAGCTCGCGGTGCGCCTGGGCGAGCTGCCAGACGTCGGCGGGTTCGACGTCGGTCAGCAGGTCCAGTGCGCGGGCGAGGGCGGCGGCCCACTGCGCGGCCGGTTGCGGGCCGCGCAGGCCGTGCAGCGCCACCGTCAGCCGGTCGATGTATTCGGCGAACCGTCCGGTCAGGTCGATGTCGTTGCTCTCGACGTCGTCGAGCGGGAGGGTGAGCCCGAGCCACTCGCCCTGCGACTCGTCGGCGGCCGCGCCGAGCAGGATCCGGTCCAGCGCCGTCCCGAAGGTGTTCTGCGGGAAGTCCCCGAGGCCGAAGGTGTTTCGCTGCCCCTTGCCGATGCCCCATCGGGCGCCGGCTACGGCGGTCCACTCCTGCAGCCGTTCGAGGTCGTCGTCGACCAAGCCGAACCGCCGGCGCACCGGCGCGGCGGCGGCGAGGTCGAGGACCTCGCTGGCGGTCACCCGCGCGTCGGCGAGGTCCACGAGGGTCGACACGACCGCCAGCACCGGATTGGTGCGGCGCAGGCCCCGGTCGGCGAGACGCACCCGCAGCCGGTGCCCGGGGTGTCCGGAAGCGTCGTGCGGGGTGAGGGCGCCCTGGCCGAAGGCGGCCTGCACGAGCGGCGCGTAGGTCTCCACGTCCGGGCACATGACGACCACGTCGCGTGGTTCGAGACCCGGATCGTCCGCGAACAGGTGCAGCAGGCACTCGCGCAGCACCTCCACCTGCCGCGCCGGACCGTGACACGCGTGGATGCGGATCGTGCCGTCTGCGGCCGCGGAGCGGGCCGGGGGCCGGTCGGCGCGGAGGTCGTCCTGCAGCCGGCCGAGGAGGGTGCCGGGGCCGGGCCGGCCGGGGTGGTGCACGTCGGCGACTCCGGGACCGGCCAGGTGCGCGCGCAGTTCGCGCACGTCCCGGGCCAGGCTCGCCAGGAGGGGGTGCTGCACCGCGAGGGCGCTGCGGTCGTCGGCGCGCCGGCGCACCGGCTCCGCGGCCGCCTGGCCCTCCCACATGGCCGGGCTGGGATGCGGAATCCACAGGTGCACCTCGCGGTTCGCGGCGACCGCGGACAGCACGGCGCACTGGGCGACGGTGAGCCGGGTGGGTCCGAACAGCGACAACCGCGACGGCCAGTCCACGAGCGCGGGCTCGGTGCGTAACCGCGCGCAGGCGGCGGTGAGCCGCTCGGCGGGACTGTCGTCGCCGATGCGCTCGCGCAGCCGCCGCCACAGCCGTGCCTGCCACCCGAGGTGGTCGGCGAGGCCGTGGCCGGTGCCGTCCGTGTCGCGTCCGGCGGCCCAGTCGACGAGCATCTCCGGGCGCTGCGTGGAGTAGCTGCGGAACAGGCCGGCCAGGTGGGCGGCGGTGGCGTAGCGACGGCCGGTGCGGTGATCGACGCCGTCGCGGCCGAGGTGCCGGGCGAGCACGGTGCACCACGGTTCGTCGAGGCAGTCGTCGACGACGTCGAGCAGCGTCCACAGCATCCGGTCGGGGTGCCACGGGTCGTCCTCCGCCGCCCGGCCGGTGGCGGCGGCCAGCGCCTCGTCCACCAGCCGTGCCGGCGACGGGTGGTCGATGTTGGCGGCGACGCCGTCGCCGCGGGCGCCCCCGAGCACCGTCGACAGCCGCTGGGTCAGCCACCGCTCGACCCCCTTGGCGGGGACGGCGACGAGTTCGCGGGCGAACGGGTCGGCGAGGGGCGCGGCGAGCAGGTCGGCGAGGGCGGCCGCCAGGGTGTCGGCGCGCTCGGCGCGGTGCAGCGTCAGCACGCAGGTCCCCTCGTCGCTCGGTGTGTTCCGGTCCTGCACCGGCTTATCACACCGCGGCGACAGGGCTCGCCGCCGCGGCGGCGCAGCAGGCGCGGAACGGGCGGTCGCGGCAGGTCAGCGCGACAGCCACGCCGCGATCGCGATCCGATCGTTCTCGACGATCTGCAGGACCATCCCGTGCACCATCGACTCGATCCGGCCGCCGAGGAGCGGGACCCGGACGACGACCTGCCCCTGTACGTCGATGAACGTGCCGCCGGTCTCGCTCACCCGCAGCCGCGAGCGTCCCTCGAGGGCGACGGGCAGGCCGGTGGCGCCCCCGGACAGCCGCCCCTCGGCGGCCTCGCCTACCAGCGGACCCCATTCGTCCGTGCGCTCGACGACCAGCGGTCCGCGCAGCATCCCGCGCACGATCGACGGCAGCTCCGAGGGTTCGGACCGGTCCGTGACGGTCACCCGCACGGTGCCCGGACCGTGCGGTTCCTCGACCACCGTGGTGGCGCTCGCCCGGTCCGCCACCCGGTCGAGCCAGTAGCGCTCGTCGATCAGGGCCGCGTGCACGTCCCGGACGTGGTGGTCCAGTTCGGTGGTGAAGGCGAAGGACTTCGGCATGAACTGCACAGTATCGGCCCGCCCGGACCGTTGACAGGGCTCCGCCCCGGGTGCAACACTGAACCTAATGGTTCAGTATTCGAGTCTCGATGCCACGTTCGCGGCGTTGTCGGACCCCACCCGGCGCGGGATCCTCCAGGACCTGCGCGCCGGACCGGCCTCGATCAGCGACCTGGCCGCCCGGTATCGGATGACACCGACCGGGATCACCAAACACGTCCGGCTACTCGAGGAGGCAGGTCTCGTCGTCACCGAGAAGAAGGGCCGGGTGCGCTACTGCCGGCTCGGCACCAACCCGCTCGAGCGGGAGGCGGACTGGATCCGCAACCACCAGCAGATGATCGAGGGCCGCATGGACCGCCTTGCGGAGTTCCTCGACCGAACGAAAGGAACGTCATGACCACCACGAATCCCTCTGCTCCGCTTGCCGTTACGACTCCCAGCGAGCGCGAGATCCGGGTCGAGCGCGTCTTCGCCGCCGACCGCGACCGCGTGTGGGCCGCCTACACCGAGCCCGAACTGCTCGCCCAGTGGTGGGGTCGGGGCAACCGGCTCGACGTCGAACGCTACGAGTTCGAACGGGGTGGACGCTGGCGGTTCGTCGAGCACAGCGACGGCGAAACCCACGGATTCGAGGGGCGGTTCCGGGAGATCACGCCCAAGGACCGCATCGTGCAGTCCTTCGAGTGGGACGGGATGCCGGCATACGTCGCCATCGACACCGCGACGTTCGAGGACCTCGGCGACGGCCGCACCCGCGTGGTCACCGTCTCGCAGTTCCACACGCCCGAGGAACGCGACGGCATGCTGAACTCCGGCATGGCGGAGGGCCTCGGCCAGAGCTACGTCGCGCTGGACGCGCTGCTCGCCCGGACGTGACCGCCGTCCGGGCTCGGCGCCCGCCCGCGGTGCGGGTTCAGCGCCCGCCCGCGGTGTCGCCCTCCTCGTCGACCTCGTCGGACCCCGTGTCGACGAGGTCGGCGAACGCCGTGCCCGACACCGTCCCCCCGGTCCCGGGCAGCGTCACCGTCGGCCGAGCCCCCGGCTCGTAACGGCGCTGCATCTCCTCCGCCTGTTCCTTCGCCCGGCGCTTCGTGTCCTCGTCGATGTTCTCCAGCGGATCCTCGGGCCTGTGCTCGGTACTCAACGGCTTCGCTCCGATCCCCTCGCGGTGCACACCTGCTCGCCGGTCGCCCGGCACCCCTCACCATCCTCCGCATCGGCGCCCGGCACCACCCCCGGCGACGAATCGGCCGAGCCGGGCCGCGGAGACCCCGCGGACCAGTAGGCTCGTGCGCATGGCTGTATCGCCGATCCGAACCCCGAGGTAGGTGGCGCCATGGCAGAGCTGATCCTGGGCCCGGTTCTTCGGCACGTCGGTCGCAGCGACGCCACCGTGTGGGTGGAGACGTCGGACCCGTGCAGCGTCGAGATTCTCGGCCACCGGGAGCACACCTGGACCGTGGCCGGCCACCACTACGCACTGGTGGTGATCGAGGACCTCGAGCCCGGCTCGACCACCGCGTACGAGGTTCGCCTCGACGGCGATCCGGTCTGGCCGCACCCGGACTTCCCCGCGTCCGTCGTCCGCACCCTCAGCGACGGCGGGCCGCTCGAACTGGCCTTCGGCTCGTGCCGGTTCGCCACCACGTCCGCCACCGAGAACGACGACAAGCTCGGCGCCGACGCCCTCGACGCGTACGCGCAGCGCATGATGACCCGGTCGCCGGACCGGTGGCCCGACGCGCTGCTGCTCCTCGGCGACCAGGTCTACGCCGACGAGCTGTCCGAACAGACCCTCGAGCGGATCCGCGAACGCCACGACCTCGACGAGCCTCCCGGCCCGCAGGTCCGCAACTACGAGGAGTACACCTGGCTCTACGCCGAGTCGTGGTCCGATCCGCACGTGCGGTGGCTGCTGTCCACCGTCCCGACCTCGATGATCTTCGACGACCACGACGTGCACGACGACTGGAACACCTCGCAGTCCTGGCGCGACGAGGTCGAGGCCACCTCGTGGTGGGAGGAACGCATCGTCGGCGGGCTGGCGTCGTACTGGGTGTACCAGCACCTCGGCAACCTCGACCCCGTCCAGCTGGCGGAGAACGCGCTGTACCAGCGC
This sequence comes from Rhodococcus sp. 14C212, assembly GCF_011058195.1. Classification (NCBI taxonomy): domain Bacteria; kingdom Bacillati; phylum Actinomycetota; class Actinomycetes; order Mycobacteriales; family Nocardiaceae; genus Rhodococcus; species Rhodococcus sp. 14C212. The sequence continues at coordinate 107,143 of NZ_JAALEH010000005.1, forward strand.
GTCCGGAAGGCCGACGGGGACGCCGAGCCGCTGCTGCGCGAGTTCGCGTCGGCCGCGGACGAGGAGGCCGACGGCGCGAAGGGCGCCCAGTGGTCCTACCGGCGCGACCTCGGGAGGGTGCGGCTGCTCGTGATCGACTCGCGGTGCGGGCGGGTCCTGTCCGGCGGCCGGCGGGAGATGGTCTCGGACCCGGAGTTCTCCTGGATCGAGCGGCAGACCCAGGGCGACTACGACCACCTGCTCGTCGGGACGTCGCTGCCGTGGCTGCTGCCGCGGGCGCTGCACGATCTCGAGTCCTGGGACGAGCGGCTCGCCGCCGGGGTGCGCGGGAATCGGGTCGCCCGCTGGGCGGAGGTCGTCCGTCGCGGCGCGGATCTCGAGCACTGGGCGGCGTTCCGCGACTCGTTCGACCGGCTCGCCCGGCTCTTCGCCGACATCGGCCGGGGCCGTTGCACCGGCCCGTCCGGCCGTCCCCCCGCGACGATCTGCGTGCTCTCGGGCGACGTGCACCACGCCTACGTCGCGCAGGCGTGGTTCCCGGATCCGATGTCGACCCGGGTGTACCAGCTGACCTGCTCGCCGCTGCACAACTACGTGCCCGCCGCGGTCCGGGCGGTGTTCCGCGTCTCCTGGAGCCGGGCGATGGAACGGACCGTGCGCTTCGCGCTCGGGCGCGTGTCGGAGGTGCCGCCGGTGCCGATCGAGTGGACCAAGGCGACGGGACCGTTCTTCGGCAACCAGATAGCGACGCTGCGCCTGGCCGGCCGCGCCGCGCATCTGGTGCTGGAACGGGCCGGCCGGGTCCCGCACGGGCCCACCGGCTTCACCACCACCGCCGACCTCGTGCTGTCGACGCCGGACGCGGCCTTGTGAGCCAGCGGACCGCGAGGCGGGTCCGGTGACGGGATCCGGCACGCGGTCCTGGTGGGGCTGGGGCACGGTCGAGGACGCGGTGCGCGGCGTCGAGCTGCGGGACCTGGTCGATCGTGCCTCGGCCCTGCTGCCCGGCGCCGACCTGACGGACCACCCGCCGCCCGCCGTGCAGTCGCTCGGACTGCCGCCCGCGCGGATCGCCCCACCGGATTCCCTTGCGGCGCTGTGTTCCTCCGACCCGGCGGACCGAGCCGCCCACACCCACGGGCGCGCGTTCCGGGATGTGGTCCGGAACCTGCTCGGCGACCTGCGCCATCCGCCCGACCTCGTCGTGCGGCCAACCGTCGAGGCCGAGATCGTGGACGTCCTGGACTGGTGCGCCCGGGCGCACGTCGCCGTGATTCCGTTCGGCGGCGGCACCTCCGTCGTCGGCGGTGTCGAGCCCCGGCTCGACGGCGACTTCTCCGGTGCGGTGAGCATGGATCTCGGTGCCCTCGAAGGAGTTCGGGAGACCGACCGCACGAGCCGGGCGGCCCGCATCGGGGCGGGCACCCTGGGCCCCGCGCTCGAAGACGAACTGCGCCCGTCCGGTCTGACCCTGCGCCACTTCCCGCAGTCGTTCGAGTTCTCCACACTGGGAGGCTGGCTGGCCACGCGTTCGGGAGGTCACTTCGCGACCGGATACACCCACATCGACGATCTGGTCGAGTCGATGCGGGTCGTCACCCCCGCGGGCACGTGCGAATCGCGTCGCCTGCCCGGCTCGGGAGCGGGACCGTCGCCGGATCGCCTGTTCCTCGGTTCGGAGGGGGTCCTCGGTGTCGTCACCGAGGCCTGGATGCGGCTGCATCCGCGCCCCCGGTGGCGGGCGGACGCGTCGGTGCACTTCGCCGACTACGGAGCGGCGGTGGCGGCGACCCGCGCCGTCGCCCAGTCCGGTCTCCGGCCCGCCAACTGCCGGTTGCTGGACCCCGTCGAGGCGTTCGTCAACGCGGCCACGCCGTCGGCGGGCGGCGTCCTCCTGCTCGCCTTCGAGTCGGCCGATCACCCCGTGGACGCCTGGATGGACCGCGCCGTCGAACTGTGCCGCGAACACGGCGGCACCGCGCCGGAGGCGCCGCGGCGGACCGACTCCACCGGCGACGAGAGGGGCACGGGCGCCGCGGGCAGGTGGCGGTCGTCGTTCCTGCGCATGCCGTACCTGCGCGACGCCCTCGCCGCGCGGTCGATGATCGTCGAGACCTTCGAAACCGCTTGCACGTGGGACACATTCGACTCTCTACGGGCGGCGGTGCACGACGCCGCGAACGACGCGCTGCGCCGGGCGGGCGCGCCGGGGGTGATCGCGTGCCGGTTCAGCCACGTGTACCCGGACGGCCCCGCACCCTACTTCGGCATCTACGCCGCGGGCCGGTGGGGCAGCACGGTGGCCCAGTGGGACGACATCAAGGCCGCCGTGTCGGAGGCGATCCTCGCCGCAGGCGGCACGATCACCCATCACCACGCGATCGGCCGGGATCACCGGCCCTGGTACGACCGTCAACGTCCCGACCCGTTCGCGGCGGTCCTGCGGGCGGCCAAGTCGGCTCTCGACCCGGCGGGCATCCTGAACCCGGGGGTCCTGATCGGACCGGTGGCACCCGCGCCGGCCGGCCCTACGTCGTCGTGAACCGGTCCATGATCGAGCGGGCGCATCGCACCACGGTGTCGCGGTCGTACGAGACGACGTAGTCGAACTCGCGGTCGAGGTCGGCGGTGCCGCGATGCAGGTCCACGGCCGACAGCACGCACGCGAAGTGCGGGCCGAGGACGACGACGTTCCACTCCTCGACCAGCGGGTCGTCCGGGTCGAGCGGTGCGTGGTGGATGCCCGCCTCCGCGTAGTGCCCGAGGCCCACGCCGTACACCCCGGCGTACGCGATCCGGTCCGCCATGTAGTGCCACCGCGCGCGGGTGCGCTCACCGAAGTGCCGGGCGTACTGGAAGGTGCCGAGCACGACGGTCTCCGGGCCCGCGGCGCCGGCCTGCTTCTCGAGATTCGTGCTCATCGCGACCAGGAGGCGCTTGAGGCTGCGCACGGGCCGGCGCCCCACCGAGGCGATCGCGAACGGGGTGCGGACCTCCTCCGGGCGGACGCTGCGGACGGGGGCGGGCGGAAACGGGTCGATCCCCTCTTCGTCGAGCTGTTCGGGGGTGTCGACGGCGGGGTACAGCGCCCCGAGCCCGTACGTGGCCCCGAGACCCAGCGCCCGTCGCCGGCACAGTTCGGAGTCGACGCCGTCCGCGATCACGAGCGCGCCCGTTCGTTCGACCTGGGCGGCCACGGCGTGCGCGGTGCGGGCGGTGTCCGTGTCCGCACGATGGGCCAGCAGCCGCGCCGCGAGGATGATCACGTCCGGTTCGACGAGCGGCAACAGGGCCAGGGACTGCGGACGCGAGCCGACCTCGTCGACCGCGACGACCTTGCCGCCGCGGCGGGCGTCGGCCACCGCGCGCAGCGTCCGCGACGGGTTGGCGGTCAGGGACTCCTCGGTGATCACCACGACGTCGCGCCGCAATCCCTCCGAATCGGGAGCGTCGAGGCTCTCGACCGACTCCAGGTCCATCGCCACCAGCGCGGGTACGTTCCGGACCGGCCGCGACTGCGCGACCGACCACTTGAGCCGGTCGAGGTGCCGCTTCTCGCTCATGGTCCGCGCCGCGACCCGCAGGGCTTCCGCGGTGGCGAGCGGCCCGTCCGCGGGGCCGCGCAACTGGACCTCCACCGCCGCGAGCGCGCCGGAGTCCAGTCGGCGCACCGGCGCGTAGGACGGTGTCACCTGCAGGCCCGTGGCCTCGGTATCCGCGTGCCGGGTGGGGTCGGAGAGGACGAACACCATGACCCCAGCGTCGCACGCGCGACCCGCTGCGCATAGGCCCGGTGCGGGCGACGGGCCCGGTCCCGACCTTCCCCAGCCGGGACCGGAGATCACACGGCGGCGACGAGCACCGCGGCCAGCCCGCCGACGAGCACCACCACCGAGATCCCGATCAGGAACGACCCGGCGATCGAGGCCGCCACCAGTCCCCCACCGAGACCGAAGAGCGTCAACAGAATCCAGCCGACCCCGGGGTTCTCTACGAGCGAGGCGGCCCGTTCGGAGGACGCGGCCCGTTCGGAGGACACAGCCCGTTCGGAGGACACAGCGGGGGATGCCGGTCTGGTAGCCATGGTCACGTCCCAACCTCGTACGCACCGCACGGTCGTCGCTCGACCGTTGCTGCTGATGCTCCTGAGCCTGACGTGCATGAGCATGCCCCGCTACGGTGACATTCCTACCCCTGCCGACATCACCGAACGGCAACAAACGGTCACGAATGAATAACAGCCCCGGGGGGGAATCCGACTTCGGATCCGGCCGCCTCTCCGGGGTGCCGCGGTTCCGGAGCGGTTCGGTGCCGGAGAGGTCCGGTTCAGCCCTCGGACGCACCGGATGGGGCGAGTTCGAACACCGGGTGGCGGTCGGCCTCGGCCTCGAATTCCTGCGTGGAGGCGTTCTTGTCGGCCTGGAAGTAGTCCCGGGTCGCGGATGCGATGGCCACGTACTTCTGCAGGACGGGTCCGGCCTCCCGCGCCGGCACCTCCCGGATCGTGTAGTGACGGGTGCGGAACCTGCGGGTCAGGCCGATGCGGCCGGAAGCGCGCGCGTTGAGCACCCAGGGCACCGCCCCGTAGGGCGCTACCAGCCAACGCCGGCCTGCATGCTCGACGACCGTGACCGGATTGGCGCGCTTCCGGCCGGTGCGCCGGCCCCGGGTGGTCAGCAGGTACGAGTGCGGGACGACGCCGGCCCGGACCAGCGCGCTCATCAGGGCGTTCTCCAGGCGATGGGCCCGGCCCCTGCGATACCGGCGGACCTGCCGGGGCGTGCCGGGCCGGTCCTCGGCGACGGGCGCCTCGTCCGGAACCGGACGATCGGGCTGGGCGTGGGAATTCACATCGCGGGAATTCACGTCGCGCTCCTTTGCACCGGAGGTCGAGTGGGCAGGTTGCACGGCGCACGCCGCGGCCGCCGTCGTCGGATTCGTCCCATCGGAGATTTGCCCCAGCGCGCGGAAATGTCAACCTGCCCGAGACAGGTCGGCGACCGGGCATGGGGCGGGTGGCAATCGGCAAGCCGACGCCCCGGGTGCCTAAGGTGGGCCGCACACGGTGACAGCGGCTCGCCGCGCGGCCGAACCGAGGAGGAACCGACGATGAGTGCACATACTCCCAGCGATCGCACCCCCAGTCAGTGGGAAGAGATCACCGCTGCCGACCCCGCGCATTCCACCTGGTACGTGGAGCGCTTCCGGACGATGGCGGCGGAAGGCAAGGACATCGTCGGCGAAGCCCGGCTGGTCGATGCGATGCTCGGTCGCGGCGGACGCGTCCTCGACGCAGGATGCGGCCCGGGCCGCCTCGGTGGCTATCTGCACGACGCCGGCCACGTGGTGGTCGGCGTCGATGTCGATCCGGTGCTGATCGCCGCTGCGGAGGAGGACCATCCCGGCCCGACCTGGCTCGTCGGTGATCTCGCCGAGCTGGATCTGCCGGCCCGAGGGGTCGCCGCCGATTTCGACGTCATCGTCTGCGCGGGCAACGTGATGACCTTCCTGGCGCCCTCCACCCGGGGCGCGGTACTGGCGGGATTCGCCCGCCATCTCGCCCCGACGGGCCGGGCGGTCGTGGGGTTCGGCGCCGACCGGGGCTACGAGTTCCCGCAGTTCCTCGCCGACGCCGCGGCCAGCGGCCTCGCGGTGGACCTGAAGCTCTCGAGTTGGGATCTGCGCCCGTTCACCGACGATTCCGAGTTCCTGGTGGCGGTGATGTCGCGCGCGGACTGATCGCCGGCGTCGGGGCCGGACCAGCAGGCCCCCGGCCACACCCCCGTGGATGTGTCCTCCCTCACACCGTGTTACCCGCCGGTAGGAGCCGGGTAGCCGAATCGTGTCACGTCGGTGAGCCCCATCGATGACATCGACCGAAGGAGCGAACGCACGATGACCAAGACCGACACCGCTACGTTGCTCACACAGCTGCGAGCACTGCTCGACCTGACCAACACCGAGATCCAGGTCGCTGAGACCCGCATCGCCCAGGCCCGCACCGAGGCGGTCCGCCGCGAACTGACCGAGAACGCCGCCAACGGCCGCGCCCGCGCCGAGGCCATCGAGCGCACCATCCGCGAGCTGGGCGGACTGCCCGACGTCATCGGCCCGTTCGTCGGCCGCGCCGCCGCCGCGGTGAAGGCCACGGTCGAACAGGCCCAGCCGTTCGACGAGGCACTGCTCGGCGACCTCGCGCTCGAGCACCAGCTCCTCGACCGCGCCCGCTACCTCAAGGCCCTCGCCACGACAGCCCCAGCCCCCACGGTCGTCGGCCTGGCCGACCGGCTGATCACCGCCCACAGCGCGACCGTGGAGTGGCTGACCACCGTCCTGGCCGAGGATGCACTCGGCGGACCCGCCGCGCTGCGGCGCACCCCGCTGCAGGCCGCCGCCGGTGCGGCCGTGCGGATCGTCAACATCCCGCTGATGTGGTCCACGCGCGGCATCGACCGCGCGATCGACGCCGCCCGCTCCACTCGGCCCGCCCTGGGTTCGCTGCTGGCACGTGGCGCACATGCCGGCGACGTCGCCACGAAGACCCTGACGGCCAGCCGGGACGCCGCGCTCGAGACCGCCGAACGAGTCACCCGCCGCGAAGGAGCGGACGGGACCGCCCGGGCGATCCACACGGCCCGCAGCGCAACCGGGATCCTCTCCACCGAGGAACTCCCGATCCCCGACTACGACAGCCTCAACGTCTCCCAGGCGGTCGCCGCGGTCAAGGAACTGACCGAACCGGCCGACGTCCGCGCGATCGTCGCGTACGAGGAGGCCCACAAGAACCGGCACGGCGTCGTGTCGGCCGCCCAGACCCGCCTGGCCGCCATCGCCCAGGAAGTCGTCGGGCTCCACTGATCACACGCCCCAGGAGATCGCCGGGTTCCGCGTCGCGGGGCCCGGCGGTCACTTGTAGGCCGGGCCGTCCCGCCCACGTCTCGTCGCGACCCGCGGCACGGACGAGCCGGCAGGCGGTGGGATGATGACGGGCGTGCCGATGCCCTCACCGCTCCCCGTCAAGAACGGGGTCGGACCGACGCGCCTGCGCGTCCCGACGTCCGGTCCGTGGGCAACGATCGCCGCGTACGTCGTCGCGAGGTTCGACCACCTGGACGCCGACGACCTGTACCGGCGGTTCGACGCCGGCGAGATCGTGGGCTCCGACGGCAGTCCGATCGGTCGCGGCACCGCGCTGGGCACGCATCGGTTCGTCTGGTACTACCGCGATCTGCCGGTGGAGGAACCGATGCCGTTCCACGAGGAGATCCTGCATGTCGACGACGACCTCGTCGTGATCGACAAGCCGCACTTCCTCCCGACCACCCCGGGCGGGCGATACCTGCGCGAGTCCGCGCTCGTCCGGTTGCGGATCCGCCTCGACAACCCGGACCTGACGCCGATCCATCGACTCGACCGAGCGACCGCCGGCCTGGTGATGTTCTCGGCCCGTCCCGCGACGCGCGGCGCATACCAGTCGCTGTTCGAAAAGCGGCGGGTCGTGAAGGTTTACGAGGCGGTGTCGGCGCGACCGGCCGGGTGGGACCCGGACGCACCGGCGCTTGCCGGGCGCGCCCTGCCCATCGTCTACCGCAACCACATCGAGGCGCGACGCGGCGAATTACGGGTGGTCGTCGACAACTTCCGTGAGCCCAACGCCGAGACGGTGGTCGAGGTGAGTGGGACCGGCGTGAGCGCCTCCGGACGTGCTGTGCTGCACACGGTTCTGCGTCCGCACACCGGAAGGATGCACCAGTTGCGGGTGCATCTGGCAGCGCTCGGCGCCGGGATCCTGGGCGACCGTTGGTATCCCGACCTGCTGCCCGAGGCGCCGGACGATCATTCCCTCCCACTCCAATTGCTCGCGCGGGAACTGGAGTTCAGCGATCCACTGTCGGGGACGCCGCGGAAGTTCGTCACCCGCCGGACGCTGGGCGAGGCACCCGTGCCGGGTTGCTGAGCGCCGCGCCTGCGCGGCGCTCGGCAACCCGGTGGACGCGACGGCCGAGGTCGTCGCCCGGCTCGAGCAGTTTCGACGCGAGCAGAAGTGGTCGGCGCGGCGGATCGCCCTCGAGCCGGCCACGGCATCGGCCGCATCAACCGCATCGTCACCGACAACGGCTCGTGAGCTGACGCCGAGCCGGTGTCACCAACGTCGTGGCCTCATATACATCTACACGTTGAAGCGGAACTCCACGACGTCGCCGTCCGCCATGACGTAGTCCTTGCCCTCCATGCGGACCTTGCCCCGGGCCTTCGCCTCGGCCATCGACCCGGCCGAGTCGAGGTCCTCGAAGGAGACGACCTCGGCCTTGATGAAGCCCCGCTCGAAGTCGGAGTGGATGACGCCGGCGGCCTGCGGTGCGGTCGCACCCTGCGGGATGGTCCATGCACGAGCCTCTTTCGGCCCGGCGGTGAGGTAGGTCTGCAGGCCGAGAGTGTGGAAGCCGACGCGGGCGAGCGAGTGCAGGCCCGGCTCGGTCTGACCGATGGACTCGAGGAGCTCCTGGGCCTCGTCGGGCTCGAGTTCGATCAGCTCGGATTCGACCTTCGCGTCGAGGAACACACAGTCGGCCGGGGCGACGGCCGCGCGGAGCTCCTGCTGCTTCGCCTCGTCGGTGAGCACCGCCTCGTCCGCGTTGAACACGTACAGGAACGGCTTGGTCGTCATGAGGTTCAGCTCGCGCAGCAGGCCGAAGTCGAGCGAGTCCTTCGCCGCGAAAAGGGTCTTCCCCTCGTTGAGCACGCCCTGGGCCTTGACGGCCTCGTCGAACAGGGGCTTGAGTTCCTTGTTCTTCTTCGCCTCCTTCTCGAGGCGCGGCAGGGCCTTCTCCAGGGTCTGCAGGTCGGCGAGGATCAGCTCCGTCTCGATGATCTCGATATCCGCGAGCGGATCGACGCGGCCGTCGACGTGGACGACGTCGTCGTCGGCGAACACCCGCACGACCTGGCAGATGGCCTCGGCCTCCCGGATGTTGGCGAGGAACTTGTTGCCGAGACCGGCACCCTCGGAGGCGCCCTTGACGATGCCGGCGATGTCGACGAACGACACGGTCGCGGGCAGGATCCGCTGCGACCCGAAGATCTCGGCGAGCCGCTCCAGCCGCGGATCCGGCAGTTCGACGACGCCGACGTTCGGCTCGATGGTGGCGAACGGGTAGTTCGCGGCAAGCACTTCGTTCTTGGTCAGCGCGTTGAACAGCGTCGACTTTCCGACGTTGGGAAGACCGACGATTCCGAGGGTTAGGCTCACGGAATCAATATTCTACGTGGTCGCGGTCGCGCCCCTTCCATCCCCACGGCGTGCGACGGCCACCAGCCACTCGGCGTCGTCGTGCCACGGCCGCAGATCCCAGGTGGCGAAGCGGTGCCCGAGCGTCAGGCCGGCGCCGAAGATCCCCGCACCGCGGGCGTCAGCAGGCGACCCGGACGAGCTGCGAGATGCGGCCGGCCTGCTCCTCGGTGGGAGTGGTGTCCCCGTTCTGTGCCAGCTCCCCGACCTTGGCGATCACCTCCTGGTCGCTCGCGCCGGAGTCGATCAGCGGACATGTCTCGATGACGATCGCCTCGATGGAGGCGTCGTCGCGGTCGGCGGCGAGGTTGGGGTAGCCCGTGCGGAACGCGGCGACGAACGTCGCGAGCTTCGCCTCGTCGAAGGCGCCGCGCGCCTGCTCGGCCACACTCGACGCGGCGGAGGCGAGGCTCGAGGCCGCCCCGCCGAGCGTCGTGCGCGCCGCATCGGATTCGTTCGACGCGTCGTCACCGGAACTGCAGGACACGAGCACGACGGCCGCGGCACCCGCGGCCAGCACGGCAGTGAGCTTCTTCATGATCAGAGCCTGCCACGACCCGGGTGTTCGCGCCGGTGAACCGCCCCGCGGGGCACGGTTCCCGTAGATTGCAGACGAGCCCGATCCACGTCGTCGAGAGCATCGGAAGGACCGTCCGTTGAGCGATGTGCAGAGCACCGAGCGGAAGCCACCGGCACCGAAACCGGACCGCACCACGCTGATCGCCTCCGGCGGGTTGACGCTGGCGAAGTGGTCGGCGGCGTTGGTCGTGATCGCGGCGGCCGCACTGGTCATCGGCTGGATCATCGAAAAGATGTGGGTGATCGTCCTGCCCGTGGCGCTGGCGATCGTCGTCGCCACGATGCTGTGGCCGCCCACCCGCGGCATGATGAAGCGCGGCGTGCCGCCGGCGGCCGCGGCGGGCCTGACCCTGTTCCTGTTCTTCGCGATTCTCGGCGGCATCATCGCCGGCATCGTCCCGTCGGTGGTGGCGCAGGCACCGGAGCTTGCGAACAAGACCACCGACGGCATCAACAAGGTGCTGGACTGGGTGCAGGGCCCCCCGGTCAATCTGAAGGACGAGCAGCTCGAGAACGCGACGCAGGTGGTGATCGACAAGGTCCAGGAGAGCGGCGCGACCATCGCCAGCGGCGTGTTCACCGGTGTCAGCACGGCCGGTTCCCTGCTGGTGATGATCGGTCTGGTACTCGTCCTGGTGTTCTTCTTCATCAAGGACGGCCCGCGGTTCATCCCGTGGGTGCACGCCGTCGGCGGCGGTCGCGCCGGGCGGCACCTCGAGGAGGTGCTGATCCGGATGTGGAACACCCTCGGCGGTTTCATCCGCACCCAGGCGCTCGTCAGCTTCATCGACGCGTTCTTCATCGGCCTGGGGTTGGTCATCCTCGGGGTGCCCCTGGCGCCCGTGCTCGCGATCCTCACCTTCATCGGCGGGTTCATACCGATCGTCGGTGCCTTCGTCGCCGGAGCGCTCGCCGTCCTCGTGGCGCTGGTCGCGAACGGCCTGACCACCGCGATCATCGTGCTCGTCATCATCATCGCGGTGCAGCAGCTCGAAGGGAACGTGCTGCAGCCCGTGCTGCAGTCACGCAGCATGCACCTGCACGCGGTGGTGGTGCTGCTCGCCGTCACCGCCGGAGCGTCGCTGTTCGGGATCGTCGGCGCGTTCCTCGCCGTCCCCGTCGCGGCCGTCGCCGCGGTGGTGCTCCGCTACGTCGGCGAACAGATCGACGAACGCAGCGCTGCGCCGGAGGAGCCCGAGACCGCCGAGGAGGAGACACCGGCGCTGCCGCCGGGACCGGCGGCGGCCGAGCCGGGCCCGGCCTGATCGGCGGGGCTCAGCTCGCGATCTCCACCGTGGAGCCGGTGCGGCCGCGCACGACGTGCAGGCGGCTGGGGATGCGCTGGCGCATCTCGTCGACGTGGCTGACCACGCCGACGACGCGGCCGCCGGCGCGTAGCTCGTCGAGCACCCCCATCACCGCGTCCAGCGCGTCGGCGTCGAGCGTGCCGAACCCCTCGTCGATGAACATCGTGTCGAGCACCAGTCCCCCGGATTCGGCGGCGACGACGTCCGCGAGCCCGAGGGCCAGCGCCAGCGACGCCTGGAACGACTCGCCGCCCGAGAGGGTCTTCGTCGACCGCACCACACCGGTGTACTCGTCGTGGATGTCGAGGCCGAGGCCGCCGCGCCTGCCGTGCGTCCCCGCGGCATCGGAGTGCACGAACTCGTAGCGGCCGCCGGACATGCGCCGCAGCCGCGCCGAGGCCGACTCGGCCACCTCCTCGAGGCGAGCCGCCAGAACGTACGAGCGCAGCGACATCTTGCGCGTGTTCTGCCCGGTGCCCGCGACGACGTCGGCGAGCGCCGCGAGTTCGGCCTGCTCGTCCCGCAGCGGCACCAGCTTCGCGTACTCCTCTTCGAGGCGCGCCGCGAACTTCTCGATGTCGGCGTGGCGCCGCTCGGCCTCGGAGGCCGCGGATACCGCCGCGGCCAGCGCGGCCGCGCTCCGGGTGACCGCCGCCTCCGGTTCCGTCAGGTCCACCGGGTCGTCGCCGACCCGGGCGGTGTCCGGGTCGTCGAGCACGGCCTGCGCGGCCGCACGCCGGTCCGCCGCCGCACGCTGGGCCTGCTCGATCTCGCGGAGGCGCGAATCGGGACGCACCGCCGAAAGTGCCTGCTCGATGCTCGCGAACCCGGCCCGTTCGGCGGCGGCCGTCGCCTCCTGGGCCCGCTCGCGAGCGATCGTCGCGGCGTTCGCGGCCCGCACCCGGGCGTCGAGCAGGTTCGCCGCGGCGCCGGCGAGCGCCGCGATCCGACGCCGGCGTGCGGCGAGGGAGTCCTCGGCACCGGCCGCCGTGGTGATGCGGGTGCGGATCTCGTCGGCCTCTGCCGCGGCGCTCTCCTCGCGGTGCGCGGCCTGAGCGGCTTCGACGTTCACCGCGTGCGCCTGCTCGCGCAGGTCCGCGTCGAGCCCGCGCAGCCGGGTGATCTCGCCGCGATGGCGCTCGCGTTCGGCGGCGGTGGCCGCCGTCGCGGCGTGGGTGGCGGCGGCCGCGGCCCGCATGTCGGTGAGTGTGTCGAGACCGGCGTCACCGCAGCGCTGCCGCAGCACCGCGACGGTGTTGGCCGCGTCCGCGACCGCCGCCTGCGCCCGCGTCAGTTCCGCGGCGGCTCGCTGCTCGGCCTCCCGGGCGGCGTCCTCGTCCGCCTTGGTCGCGGTGTCCGAGGCCGGCCGGGCCGGGTTCGGGTGCGCCGTGGCTCCGCACACCACGCACGGGCGCCCGTCGACCAGATCGGTGGCCAGCTCGGCGGCCATCCCGGCGATGCGGCGCTCGCGCACGTCGAGCAGGGCGGTGCGGGCCTCGTGGTGTGCGTCGCGCAGGGCGACGACCTCGTCCTCGAGGAGTTGCAGCTGTGGGGCCCGATCCTCGAGTTCGGTGGCGGCCGCGAGGGCGTCGGTGGCCCGCCCCAGTTCGGCCTCGAGCCGGGGCAGGGTGGCCGCGGCCTGCTCGGACCGGCGCGCGGCGTCCTCCGCGGCATCGCGGCGGCCCGGAAGTTCCTCCAGTTCCGCGGCAATCCGCTCGGCGCGCGCGGCCAGGTCGCGCCGCTGCTGCTGCAGGGCGACGCGGTCGGCCTCGAGCCGGATCAGGCGCTGCTCCTGGTCGAGGAGGTCATCGAGGCGGACCACCTCCGCCGACCAACGCTGTTCGTGGGGGCGGATCAGAGCGCGGTCGGTGTCGGCGGGGGAACCGTCGAGCTCCGCGACGAGGGCCTGCCCCTCCCCGTCGGCGGCGAGCGGGGCGGCCGCGGCCTCCGCGGCGGCGTGTGCGGCGGCGGCGGCCTCCGCGGCGCGGCGCGCGTCGCGGGCGACGTCGACGACCGGCGCCGCCCGCCGGGCCGTCTCGAGTTCCGTGGACAGGGTCTGCAGCTCGCCGGCCGCGGCGTCGAGGTCGGCGAGTTCGGCCGACGCGCGGGCGCGTCGTTCCTGGCACCGTCGCAGCTCGGTCGCCTCCGCGAGGGCGGCCCGGGTGCGGGTGTCGTCGGCGCGCGCGACGTCGAGCGCTGCGAGCGCAAGATCGCGGCTCTCGGCGGCGTCGTCGCGCAGCCGGTGCGCCCACACGACCGGTTCGGCGTCGGCGCCGGCCTCGAGGCCGGCCGCGGCGCTGACCTTGGCGAGCAGCAGGTCGACGGCGCGTTGCTGTTCTTCGAGGCGTCTGGCGGCGCCGCTGCGGCGGTCCTTGAACCAGCGCTCGACGGAGCCGAATCGCGTGGTGTCGAACAGCCGCTCGAGCAGCTTGCCGCGGTCCTCGCTGTCGGCGCGCAGGAACTTCGCGAACTCGCCCTGCGGCAGCAGCACCACCTGGAAGAACTGCTCGGCGCTCATCCCGAGCAGGCGCCGGACGGCGTCCCCGATGTCGGGCAGCCGCGAGAGATGCTCGCCCGAGCCGTCGAGCCAGGTCAGGCTCGCCTTGGCGTTCTGCTTGACGGTCCCGGTCCCGCGCAGCTTCGGGCGCTCGTAGTCGGGGCTGCGCACGATCCGCAGCCGCCGGCCCGCGATGGTCGCCTCGAGACTCACCTGCGGTGCGGTGCCGGCGGGGGCGTGGTCCGACAGCAGCCGGCGTCCGTCGGCGCGGGCCCCGGGCACCGTGCCGTAGAGAGCGAACGCCACCGCGTCGAGGATGGAGGTCTTGCCGGCGCCGGTGCGGCCGTGCAGCAGGAACAGCCCGTCCGCGCCGAGCTCGTCGAAGTCCACCCGCACGGTGTCGGCGAACGGCCCGAACGCGGTGACCTCCAGCTGGTGCAGCCTCACGCGGACGCCTCCCCCGGTGCGACGGTCTGCTCGGTCCCGACGCCCGCGGCGCGGTCGACGTCACGCAGTGCCTGCTGAACCCAGCGCAGCTCCCGCTCCGACGGATCGGACCGCACGTCGGCGAGGAATCCGCGGGTGACGTCGAGGTCGGTCCGGCCGCGCACCTTCTGCCGGTAGGTGACGGTCGAGGTCGCGACGGGCGGTTCCCACTCGACGTGGACGGCCCGGGGGAAACGGGACTGCAGCCGACGCATCGCGTCGAGGGGGCGCACGGCGTCGGTGAGAACGGCCGAGACGTAGTGGTCCTCCGCCGCGGCGTGCGCGTCGTCGGTGAGCAGATCGTCGAGGACGCCGGTGAGACGGCTCAGGCCCCGCACGACCGGCAGGTCGACGCGCTCGACGCCCGCCCGCCCGGTCGCGTCCAGATCGACGAGCCACGCGGCCTTGCGGTGGGTGCGCTCGCCGAACGAGTACGGCAGCGGCGAGCCCGAGTAACGGACGTGCTCGGCGACGGTCTGCGGGGAGTGGAGGTGACCGAGCGCGACGTAGTCGACGCCGTCGAACGCCGACGCCGGGACGGTTTCGACACCGCCGACCGAGATCGACCGTTCGGAGCCGGCGGCCTCGGCGCCGACGACGAAGGCGTGGGCGAGCACCACGGCGCGGACGCCACGGGCGCGCGCGTCGGCGCGGACCCGGTCCATCGCCACCCCGAGAATCTCCGCGTGCGAGCGGGCCTCGGGGACCCCCAGCTCGGCGCGGGTGATCTCCGGCTCCAGATAGGGAATGCCGTAGCAGGCGACGGTGCCGTGGGCGTCCTCGAGCAGGACGGGCCGGTCGATCTGGGAGACCCGGGTGATCAGGTGCAGCCCCCCCTCGGCGGCGAACGCCGCGCCGGCGCCGAGACGGACGGGCGAGTCGTGATTGCCGGACGTCGCGACGATGACGGCGCCGGCCCCGCGGATCGCCTCGAGTCCCGCATTGCACACCGCGACGGCATCCGCACTCGGGATGGAACGGTCGTAGACGTCGCCGGCCACCACCACCACGTCGACCCGCCGCTCGGCGACGAGGTCGGCGAGGGCGGCGAGCGCCTGCGCCTGGTCGGACAACAGGTCCACGCCGTGGAAGGTGCGGCCGATGTGCCAGTCCGAAGTGTGCAGGATCCGCATGCCGTCAGACCGTAGAGCAGCGCACCGACACGACATTTCCCGGTCCGGGTGAGCGTGTCGGTCGTCTCGGGCATCATGCGCATCATGACGGCACTCACGGCACTCGCGTTGCTCGCCGCCCTCGCACTCGGCGCGGTTGTCGGCTGGTTGCTGCACGCCGCGCGCAGCGGCGACCGCGCCGCGCGGGCGGAGGCCCAGCTCGCGGCCCTGCGCGAGAACGAAGCACAACTGCGGCAGGCGCTCGGTGCCGTGAGCGAGGATTCCGCCCGCCGGCATTCCGGTGCGATCGGCGAGCAGGTCTCCCGTCTCGTCGGGCCGTTGCAGGAGGCGGTGGGAGCGCTCGCACGGCAGGTGGAGCACGTCGAGCGGAACCGGGTGCACGCCTACGCCGGCCTGACCGAGCAGGTCGAGGGCATGCACCGCGCCTCGCAGCTGCTCTCGACGCAGACGCAGCAGCTGGTGACGGCCCTGCGCGCCCCGCAGGTGCGTGGACGGTGGGGCGAGATCCAGCTCGAACGCGTGGTCGAGCTCGCCGGGATGGTGCGGCACTGCGACTTCGACACCCAGGTCGCCAAGGACGGGGTGCGCCCGGATCTGCTGGTGTATCTCGCCGGCGGCAAGCAGATCGTCGTGGATGCGAAGGTGCCGTTCGCCGCCTATCTCGACGCCGCCCAGGAGGAGGACGTGGCCCGTCGGGACCAGCACCTGGTGCGGCACGCCCGCCAGGTGCGCACGCATGTCGATCAGCTCTCGGCGAAGGCCTACTGGGAGTCGTTCGATCCGACGCCCGAGTTCGTGGTGCTGTTCGTCCCCGGCGACCCGTTCCTCGATGCGGCGCTGGCCGCGGATTCGGAGCTGCTCGAGTACGCGTTCGCCCGGAACGTGATCCTGGCCACCCCCACCACCCTCGTCGCGCTGCTGCGCACCATCGCGCACACCTGGCGGCAGGAGGCCCTGTCGAAGGAGGCCGCGACGATCCACCAGCTCGGCCGGGAGCTGTATCAGCGGATCGGGGTCGTCGGCGGGCACCTCGATCGGCTCGGATCCCAGCTGGGCAAGGCCGTCGACTCGTTCAACCTGACCGTCGCGTCGATGGAGTCCCGGGTGGCGGTCACGGCGCGGAAGCTGAGCGAGCTGGAGATCTTCGACGGCGAGCATCCGGAGGTGCGACCGGTCGACGCGTGGCCGCGCCGCACGACTCCGACGGATATCTCCGAGTCCGGCGGTCCTGTCGACGAAGCAAGTTGACCCGATGGGTCTAGTGTCGACATGTGTCTGCAACGCAACGTGCTCGCTCGGCGGTGCCGCTCGACATGCGGTCGGTGGCGCCCACTGTGCCTGGCGTCCCGTGGTGGGGCGCGATCCTCGTCGCGGCGGGCTCGACCCTGCTCGGCTTCCTCATCGATGCGGCACGCGGTGACGAGCTCGGCTCGGCATTCTCCGCGTTCTACGTGCTCGGATGCATCGCGGCGGTGGCGGCCGTGCAGCACCGGGCGCTGTTCACCGCGATGGCGCAGCCGCCGCTGCTGCTCCTCGTCGCCGTCCCGATCGCACAGGAGTTCCTCGTCGAATCCGGCGGCGGTGGCCTGAAGGATCTGGCGCTCAACGTGGCGTATCCGCTGGTGAACCGGTTCCCGGTGATGCTCACCGCCACGGTGGCGGTCCTGGTCGTCGGCGGTCTGCGGATCTTCCTGAGCCGGCCGCCGGTGCCGGCTCCGGCCCGAGCGGACAGGACCCGAGCGGCCAGGAGGAGCGCACGCGCGGCAAAGGCCCCGTCGGGTGCCCCGCAGCAGGACCGCGACACCTCCGTGCCGGCGAAGCCGGCGCGGGGCCGCCGCGGCCGCCCGGCCCCCCGGCCGCCCGCCTCCACCAAGGCCAGCGTCCGGCAGGTGGCGGACACACGCGACAACCCGGTGGTGCGGCGCCGCACCACCGCCCCTGCCCCGGACGCGGTTCGTCGCGGCGCAACCGAACCGGCCGCGGTCCGTGACGTCGCCGACCGGCCGCGGCGCAGCGAACCGGCACCGCGACGGGCCGCCGAGGCCCGCCGGGAATACGACCGTCGCAGCGACGACCGGACCCGCACCGACCGTCCCTACGAGCGCGGCGATGTTCCCCCACCGCCCCGCAGGCAGTCCCCGGTTCCGGAGACCCCGGAATACCGGCGGCCCCGGGTGCGCTACCGGGACCGGTACGAGGACTGAGCGCGCCGGATCAGACGCGCCGCGCGGAACGCCGGATCAGGCGCGCCGCGCGGAACGCAGTTCCCGGGGCAGCGCGAACACCAGGGTCTCGTTGGCCGTGGTCACCGACTGCACGTCGGCGAAGCCGTGCTCGGCGAGCAGGTCGATCACGCCGCGCACCAGAACCTCCGGCACCGATGCGCCCGAGGTGATCCCCACGGTCTGCACACCCTCGAGCCAGGCCGGGTCGACCTCGCGGGCATAGTCGACGAGATGCGCGGCTCGGGCACCGGCGCCCAGCGCCACCTCCACGAGCCGCACCGAGTTCGACGAGTTGCGCGAGCCCACGACGATGACGAGGTCGCATTCGGGGGCCATCGCCTTGACCGCCACCTGGCGGTTCTGGGTGGCGTAGCAGATGTCGTCGCTCGGGGGGTCCTGCAGCAGGGGGAACTTCTCGCGCAGCCGCTGGACCGTCTCCATGGTCTCGTCGACGCTGAGGGTGGTCTGCGACAGCCAGATCACCTTGGCCTCGTCGCGCACGGTGACCCGGTCGACCGCGTCGGGCCCGTCGACGAGCTGGACGTGGTCGGGGGCTTCGCCGGCGGTGCCTTCCACCTCCTCGTGGCCCTCGTGACCGATGAGCAGGATGTCGAAGTCGTCGCGGGCGAAGCGCTTGGCCTCCTGGTGCACCTTCGTCACCAGCGGGCACGTGGCATCGATGGTGCGCAGGTTGCGTTCGGCGGCGGAGGCGTGCACCGCGGGCGAGACACCGTGCGCCGAGAACACCAGCACCGCGCCCGCAGGCACCTGGTCGGTCTCGTCGACGAAGACCACGCCACGCTCGGCGAGGGTCTCGACCACGTGACGGTTGTGGACGATCTCCTTGCGGACGTAGATCGGGGCACCGTGCTTCTCGAGTGCCTTCTCCACCGTTTCGACGGCCCGGTCGACGCCGGCGCAGTACCCGCGCGGCTCGGCGAGCAGGACGCGCTTGCCGGTGGCCGGTGAACCGGCCGACCGAGTGATTCCGACTTCGAGGGGAACGGGCGCAGACATGCCTCCAGGGTACGGGCCGTTCGCGGGGTCGGCCCTCCTCGGCTACCAATCGAGCGGCACGTGAGGCAGTCTGTTTCTCATGATCCGTCCACCGTTCATGGCGCGGGTGGCGGCCGGGCTGGCCGTCACCGCGTACGAAGAGACCCTCAAGCTGCCGTCCACCGCGGTCGCGCTGCCGATGACCACGGTCAGCCAGATCCTTCAGACAACGATGCGGATCCAGCAGACGATGACGTCGCTCGCCATCAAGGGTGACCAGCTGTTCGAGCTGCTCGGCGCACCCCCCGCCGAGGAGCCGTCGTGGGCCACCTTCGACGACGATCTCGAGGCGTCGGCGGGCACTGGCGAGGTGTCGACCGCCGCGGCTCCGGGACGGTTCGCGCTCTACTCGATGCCGCCCGCCGCGGAGGCCGCGGTGCCGATGACCGCCGCCCCGAAGGCAGGCAAGTCCGCGGCCACCGAGACGGAGACCGCCGGATCCGGCGCCCCCGGGACCGGGTCGCCCGCCGAGTCCACCGCCGCAAAGATCAGCGCCGGCAAGACCGCCGTCGGCGGCGGCGACGCGGCCGGAGGAGTAGCCGCGAAAGCTCCCGCGAAGAAGACGGCGAAGAAGACGGCCGCCGAGAGCGCGGCAGGGTCCGAGGTTCCCGAGATCGTCGAACTGCTCGACTACCCGTCGCTGACCCTGGCGCAGCTGCGGGCCCGGATGCGCACCCTGTCGGTCGAGGACCTGCGGGCGCTGCTCGAGTACGAGAGCGCCACGCGCGCACGCGACCCGTTCGAGACCATGCTGTCCAACCGGATCGCGAACGCAAGCACCAAGTGACCTCCGCGCCCACGGCCACCCCGTCCAACTCCGCGGAGCATCCGTGGCCGGTCCGGACCGTCTCGCAGAAGGTCGCCGGCTGGATCGACCGGCTCGGCTCGGTCTGGGTCGAGGGACAGATCACCCAGCTCAACGTCCGTCCCGGCACCCGCACCGCCTTCCTCACGTTGCGGGATCCGTCGGCGGACATGTCGCTGTCGGTGACGTGCTCGCCGCAACTGGTGCAGAACTCGCCCGTGCCGCTCACCGAGGGCAGCCGGGTGGTGATGTTCGGCAAGCTGTCGTTCTGGACCGGCCGCGGCACCCTCGCCCTGCGGGTCACCGAGATCCGCGCCGTCGGCATCGGCGAACTCCTCGCTCGGATCGAGCGGCTGCGCGCGCTGCTCGCGGCGGAGGGACTGTTCGACCCTCGGCTGAAGCGACCCCTGCCGTTCCTGCCGCAGCGGATCGGTCTGATCACCGGGCGCGCGAGCGCCGCCGAGCGGGACGTGCTCAGCGTCGCGCAGCGCCGATGGCCGGCCGTCCGTTTCGAGATCCGCAACACCGCCGTCCAAGGGCCCACCGCCGTCCCGCAGATCCTGGACGCGCTCGAGGAACTCGACGCCGACCCGGCCGTCGACGTGATCGTGCTCGCACGCGGCGGCGGCAGCGTGGAGGACCTGCTGCCGTTCTCGGACGAGGCGTTGTGCCGCGCAATCGTCCGGTGCACGACGCCGGTGGTCAGCGCCGTCGGGCACGAACCGGACAGCCCGCTGTCCGACCACGTCGCCGACCTGCGGGCGGCGACCCCCACCGACGCCGCCAAACGGATCGTGCCGGACGCGGTGGCCGAACAGGACCTGGTGGACGAGCTGCGAACGCGGTCGGCGGCGGCGCTGCGCAACTGGGTGCGCCGGGAGGAACACGTGATCGAGCAGTTGCGCAGCCGGCCGGTGCTCGCAGACCCGCTGCGCACCGTCGACGGGCGAAGCGAGGAGATCGAGCGGCTGCGGCAGTGCGCCCGTCGCGACGTGGCCCGCGCCATCGACGCCGAGGCCGCCCGGATCGAGCACCTCGGCGCGCGGCTCGCGACCCTCGGTCCCGCCGCCACCCTCGCCCGCGGCTACGCGGTGGTCCAGCGGGTGGTCCCCGACGGGGATCCGGAGGTGCTGCGGTGGGCCGGCGACGCACCGCCCGGCACCCAGCTGCGGGTACGGGTCACCGACGGTGCGCTGCGCGCCGCGGTCATCGGACGAGAGAAGTGACGAGGAACGGATGAGCGAGACGAACGACACGCCCGCGAGCGGCCCGAACGGCGACGTGGCGGAGTTCGGCTACGAACGTGCGCGCGACGAACTGGTCAACGTGGTCA
This sequence comes from Rhodococcus sp. 14C212, assembly GCF_011058195.1. Classification (NCBI taxonomy): domain Bacteria; kingdom Bacillati; phylum Actinomycetota; class Actinomycetes; order Mycobacteriales; family Nocardiaceae; genus Rhodococcus; species Rhodococcus sp. 14C212. Next base: position 127,853 of record NZ_JAALEH010000005.1, read on the forward strand.
AGATGCTCGAACAGGGTGGCTTGGACCTGGACGATTCGCTGGCGCTGTGGGAGCGGGGCGAGGCGCTCGCGCGGCGCTGCGAGGAGCATCTCGCCGGCGCCCGGCAACGCGTGGAGACCGCGCTGTCGCACGCCGACGAGGAATGAGCGGCGCGGCTGCTAGGGCTGCAGCGGTTCGGCCGCCCCGGCGGCGGTCGCCAGCTCGCGGAACTCGGCCTCGTCGCCGGAGCCGCCGATGAGGATCCGGACATCGCCGAAGTCGGACACCCACAGCGGTTCGACGCCCTCGCCGCCGTAGACCACCCAGTCGCGGCCGGCGAGGCTCTGCGCCCCCGTCGCGGTGCGCGGCTCCCCGGCGACGAACCGCACCAGCTCGTCCTCCCCCGCGTTCGACTGGGTGAACCGCACGTACCGGCCGGCCGGGGTGATGAATCCGACGGTGCTCGAGTCGCCGCCCTGTCCGCCGGTGATGATGCTGCGGCTGCCGGAGTTGGCCTGCCAGTCCTCGGGCACCTTCGGCTGCCGGATCGGGAAGTCCAGCTCCCGGGCGTCGTACTTCAGGCCGGCGTCGACGTCGAAGCTGGGCACGGGCCCCGCCGTGGGGCCACCGGGGCTGAAGGAGCATTGGCTGGCGATCGCGGCCACGACGACCATGATCAGCAGAAGCGGGATCAGCGACCACGCCATGTCGCGCGTGTCGTGGAGAATGCGGGGTTTCTGGGAGGCCACCCTTCCAGTCTGACAGCCGTCCGCACCGATACCCGCACGTGGCCGGGTCCGAGCCCCGCTCACGGGGCGGTGATGAGAGAATTACCACTCGAAACCATCGGAACCCGGCGGCTGTCCCCTCGGCGGCCGTCCCGCGTCGGCGTCCGCGTCGACCGACTGCATCAGGAGGCAGTAGCCCATGACGGCCAGCACCCCGACCCGCCGCCAGGCCCCGGACCGCAATCTCGCCCTCGAGCTGGTGCGTGTCACCGAGGCCGCGGCGATGGCTGCGGGCCGCTGGGTCGGCCGCGGTGACAAGGAAGGCGGCGACGGCGCCGCCGTCGACGCCATGCGTCACATGGTCAGCTCGGTGTCGATGCGCGGCGTCGTCGTGATCGGTGAGGGCGAGAAGGACGAGGCGCCCATGCTCTACAACGGCGAGGAGGTCGGCAACGGCGACGGCCCGCTGTGCGACGTGGCGGTCGACCCGATCGACGGCACCACCCTGATGGCGAAGGGTGCACCCGGCTCCATCGCGGTGCTCGCCGTCGCCGAGCGCGGCGCCATGTTCGACCCGTCCGCCGTGTTCTACATGGACAAGATCGCCGTCGGCCCGGAGGCTGCGGACGTCATCGACATCACCGCCCCGGTCGCCGAGAACATCAGCCGGGTCGCGAAGGCGAAGCACTCGGAGATCTCCGACATCACCGTCACGATCCTCGACCGTCCCCGGCACGCGCAGCTCATCAGCGATGTGCGCGCGACCGGCGCGCGCATCCGCCTGATCTCCGACGGTGACGTCGCCGGCGCGATCGCCGCGGCGCGCCCGGGTTCGGGGGTCGACATGCTGCTCGGCATCGGCGGCACCCCGGAGGGCATCATCGCCGCGGCCGCGATGCGCTGCATGGGTGGCGCGTTGCAGGGCCGGCTGGCCCCGAAGGACGACGCGGAGCGACAGAAGGCGATCGACGCGGGCCACGAGCCGGGCCGCGTGCTGACCACCACGGACCTGGTCAAGGGCGAGAACATCTTCTTCTGCGCGACCGGCGTCACCGACGGCGAGCTGGTCAAGGGCGTCCGCTACTACGGCGGCGGCGCGACGACGCAGTCGATCGTGATGCGCAGCAAGTCCGGCACCGTCCGGATGGTCGAGGCGTACCACCGTCTGAAGAAGCTCAGCGAGTTCACGTCGATCGATTTCCACGGCGTCGCGGGGGCCGTTCCTCCCATGCCGTGAGCCGCTTCGCGGTCGTGGTGTCCTTTCGGATCTCCGCCGGTCCGAAGGGGCGCCACCGCGGCGCGAGCCGCCTACTGTGAAGCCATGGCCGAAAATCCCGAGCAGCAGTTCCGAATCGAACACGACACCATGGGTGAGGTCCGGGTCCCGGCCGACGCCCTGTGGCGCGCTCAGACCCAGCGGGCCGTGGAGAACTTCCCGATCTCCGGCCGCGGCCTCGAACGCACCCAGATCCGCGCGATGGGCCTGCTCAAGGCGGCGTGCGCCCGGGTCAACCAGGACCTGGGCCTGCTCGACGCGGAGAAGGCCGACGCGATCGTCGCCGCCGCCACCGAGATCGCCGAGGGCCTGCACGACGACCAGTTCCCCATCGACGTGTTCCAGACCGGGTCGGGCACCAGCTCGAACATGAACGCCAACGAGGTCATCGCGAGCGTCGCCGCTCAGCGCGGGGTGACGGTGCACCCCAACGACCACGTCAACATGTCTCAGTCGTCGAACGACACCTTCCCCACCGCGACGCACGTCGCCGCCACCGAGGCGGCGGTGAAGGATCTCATCCCGGCCCTCGACCAGCTCCGGGCCTCCCTCGCCGCGAAGGCGGAGGAGTGGAAGCGGGTCGTCAAGTCCGGCCGGACCCACCTGATGGACGCCGTGCCGGTCACGCTCGGGCAGGAGTTCGGGGGCTACGCCCGGCAGATCGAGGCCGGCATCGAACGGGTGCAGGCGACGCTGCCGCGGCTCGGCGAGCTCGCCATCGGGGGCACCGCCGTCGGCACGGGCCTGAATGCCCCCGAGGGGTTCGGTCCCCGCGTCGTCGCCGAACTGGTGCGCGCGACGGGGGTGGAGGCGCTGACGCCGGCGAAGAACAGTTTCGAGGCGCAGGCCGCGCGCGACGGTCTGGTCGAGGCGTCCGGGGCGCTACGGACCATCGCGGTCTCGCTGACGAAGATCGCCAACGACATCCGGTGGATGGGGTCGGGTCCGCTGACGGGTCTCGCCGAGATCCAGCTGCCGGACCTGCAGCCGGGCAGCTCGATCATGCCGGGCAAGGTGAACCCCGTGCTGCCGGAGGCGGTGACCCAGGTGGCGGCGCAGGTCGTGGGCAACGACGCGGCCGTGGCGTGGGGCGGCGCCGCGGGCGCGTTCGAGCTCAACGTGTACATCCCGATGATGGCCCGCAACCTGCTCGAGTCGCTGCGCCTGCTGGCCAACGTCTCGCGCCTGTTCGCCGAGCGGTGCGTCGACGGTCTCGTGGCGAACACCGAGCACCTGCGCACCCTGGCGGAGTCGTCGCCGTCGATCGTGACGCCGCTGAACTCGGCGATCGGGTACGAGGAGGCCGCCGCCGTCGCGAAGGAGGCGCTGCGGGAGAAGAAGACGATCCGGCAGGCGGTGATCGACCGGGGCCTGATCGGCGACGGCCTGAGCGAGGATGAGCTGGACCGGCGGCTCGACGTGCTGGCGATGACGCGGGTCGAGCCGCAGGACTGACTGCGCTCGGCGCCGGGTGGGGCCTTGTGACAGGCGTCTCATCATGGTCTCATATGAAGCTGAATTCCAATTCAGGTCTTCAGGAAGCGAGACGCCATGACCACCGTCCCCACCGTCACCGGCACCGTCGACAGCGGCAGCCTCGGCCGGACGCTGATGCACGAGCACCTGTTCATCCTCTCCCCCGAACTGCACGGCAACTGGGACATCGGCGTCGACCTCGACGCGGCGGTCGCCGAGGCGATCGACCGCGTCAGGGAGGTGCACGCGGCCGGCTTCGACACGTTCGTCGACCTCACCGTGGTCGGCACGGGCCGCAACATCGACCTGATCCGGCGGGTCGCCGAGGCCACCGACATGAACATCGTCGTGGCGACCGGTCTCTACACCTACATGGACCTGCCGCACTACTTCCACTACCGCGGCCCCGACACCCTGTTCGGCGGCCCGGAACCCTTGGTGGACTTCTTCGTCCGCGACATCGAGGAGGGCATCCTCGATTCCGGCGTGCGCGCCGGAATGCTCAAGTGCGCCATCGACGCCCCGGGCCTGAGCGCAGGCGTCGAGCGCACGGCCCGGGCCGTGGCGGTCGCCCACCGCCGCACCGGCGTGCCGATCACCGTGCACACCCACGCCCACTCCGAGTCGGGGCGGGTGATGCAGCGACTGTTCACCGAGGAGGGTGTCGACCTCTCCCGGGTGATCGTCGGCCACAGCGGCGATTCCGACGACATCGGCTACCTCACGTCGCTGATGGACGCCGGGTCGTACATCGGCATGGACCGCTGCGGCGTCGACGTCTACCTCGGCTTCGAGCAGCGGGTGAAGACCATCGCGACCCTCGTCGAGCGCGGCTACGCCGGCCGGATGCTGCTGTCGCAGGACTACGCCACCCTCAACGACTGGCTCGATCCGCAGATGCTCGCCGTGGCGACGCCGCGGTGGAGCTACATGCACCTGCACAACGACGTGCTGCCCGCGTTGCGGGAGGCCGGGGCGAGCGAGGCGGACCTCGACCGGATGCTGATCGACAACCCGCGCGAGATCTTCGAACGCCGCGACACGTACTGAGCCCGGACGCCGTCCGCTGCCGGGCATGGCACCCGGGCAGCGGACGGCACGGATCACACCGCCGACTCGGAGCGGCGTACGACGAACCGGGACAGCTCGTCCCGGTCGATGGCCCGCTTGAGGATCTTCCCGGACGCCCCCTTCGGCAGTGCGTCGACGAAGCGGACGATGCGGGGTGCCTTGTAGGCGGACAACCGCTCCCGGCACCACCGCACGACGTCCTCGGCGTCGGCACCGGCGCCGTCGCGCAGCACGACCACCGCGGCGATCTCCTCGCCGTAGTGCCGGTCCGGCACGCCCACCACGGCGGCCTCGACGACGTCGGGATGCTCGTAGAGCACCTCCTCCACCTCGCTCGGGTACACGTTGTAGCCGCCGCGGATGACGAGGTCCTTGACCCGGTCGACGATGCGCAACCGGCCCTGCTCGTCGAACTCTCCGAGGTCGCCGGTGCGGAACCAGCCCTGCTCGTCGAGCACGGCCGCGGTGTCGGCCGGTCGCTGCCAGTAGCCGGCCATGACGACGGGTCCGCGGACGAACACCTCGCCCACCTCGCCGGCCCCGCACGGAGCGCCGTCCGGCCCGTATACCTCGACCTCGATGTCCGGGGCCGCGGTTCCGCTGTACCCGATGCGCGCCGGGACGTCCCCCCACGAGAAGGTCGCCATGGCCGTGGTCTCCGTCAGGCCGTAGCCCTCCCGGATGGTGCAGCCGAAGCGCTGCTCGAAGTCGCGGGCCACCTCACCCGGAAGCGACGCTCCCCCCGAGACCGCCAGCCGAAGACCATCGAAATCCGCAGGGCCGTAGGGCGATTCGGCATGCAACATGGCGTTCCACATGGTCGGCACCCCGCACACCACCGTCAGCCGATCCCGGACCACGAGATCGAGCATCGCCGCCGGGTCGAACGGGGACAGTAGGGACAGGGAGGATCCGGCCGTGAACGCCGACATCATCACCGAGGCCTGGCCGAAGATGTGGAACAACGGCAATCCGGTCCCCACGCGGTCCTCGGGTCCCGATCCGGACAATGCGCACGAAATGCGGCCCGCGGACAGCAGATTCGAGACGGTGAGCTGAGCGCCCTTGGGGCGGCCGGTGGTGCCCGACGTGTACAGCACCGCCGCGATGTCGTCGTCGGCACGGTCGACGGGGTCGACGGGATCTCCGTCGGCCGCGGCGCCCGGCTCCAGCGGCAGCCACGGCACGCCGAGCCCCTCCGCAGCCTCGGCCACCGAGGCGGCGGCGCCGTGCCAAGCGATCGCGAGCACGGCCCGCGAGTCCCCGAGCGTATAGCGCAGCTCGGCCGCGGTCGACATGGTGTTCACGGGGACCACCACGGCGCCGACCGCCTGGATGCCGAGATAGGCCACGACGAATTCCGGTACCGACGGGGCGAGCAGGAGCACCCGGTCGCCGGTGGTGACGCCGCGACCGCGGAGCAGTGCGCCGTAGCGCAGCGCGTCGTCGCGAAGCCGGCGATAGCTTCGCTGCCCGTCCTGCGTGCGCAGGGCGATGCGTTCCGGCGCCGCGTCCGCATGGGCGAGGACGGGGTCGAGAACACTGGCCATGACTGGTTTCCCTTCGTCGAGTGACATTTTGGGGGGAGGCCGGCTCGTGATTGACATCACATGGCCGATGCCCCAGACTAGCACCACAGCCTGAACCCGAATTCATGTTTGAGTGCTGTTTCTCGGCCCGTCCGACCGGAGGAATTGATCTGTGACATCGTCATCCGTGAGTCCGACCGGCACCGCGCCCGCCGGCACGTCGCACCACACGCGCGCTCATCGTAAGCTGCTCGCCGCCGGGCTCATCGGCAGCTCGATCGAGTGGTACGACTTCTTTCTCTACGGCACCGCCGCGGCGCTGGTCTTCCCGCACGTGTTCTTCCCCGACAGCTCACCCCTGATGGGAACGCTGTTGTCCTTCAGCACCTTCTGGGCAGGCTTCGTGGCCCGTCCCATCGGCGGACTCGTAGCCGGCCACTTCGGTGACCGCTACGGCCGCAAACCTGTCGTCGTGGTCTCCCTGCTGCTCATGGGCCTGGCGACGTTCCTCATCGGCTGCCTGCCCTCCGCCGCCTCCATCGGCGTCCTCGCCCCCATCCTCCTGGTGACGCTGCGCTTCCTGCAGGGCATCGCCTGCGGCGGACAGTGGGGCGGAATCGTCCTGCTGCTCACCGAGTCCGCGGATCCCAAGCGGCGCGGCTTCGCCGGCACGTTCGGGCAGATGGGTGTGCCGTGCGGCGTCATCCTGGGCAACGTCGCCTTCCTGACGGCGACGGCCGCGATGCCGAACGAGGTGTTCCTCGACTGGGGCTGGCGGATCCCGTTCCTCGCCAGCGCGGCGCTGTTCCCCGTCGTCCTCTACATCCAGACCAAGGTGGAGGACACCCCCGAATTCCGGGAACTGCAGGCCGAAGTCGCAGCCACTCGGCCCGAGCAGCAGGTCGTCCAGGCCCCGCTGGCCGAGGCGATCCGTACCCACTGGCGCAAGATCCTGCTGGGCTGCGGCCTGCTCGCCGCGACGAACTCGCTGTTCTACATCAGCATCGCCGGCGTCCTGAGTTACGGCACCACCGAACTCGGCATGAACCGCAACTCGATCCTGGCCGTGTCGCTGGCCAGCTCGCTGGTGGGCCTCGGCTTCATCCTGTGGTCGGGGTGGATATCCGACCGCGTCGGCCGCCGGCCGATGATCATGATCGGGGCCGCGGCGCTCGTGCTGTGGGCATTCCCCTACTTCTGGCTCGTCAACACCGCGAATCTCGCATTGTTCGCGGTGGCCGTCACGATCGGCTCCATCTTCCAGTCCATGACGTACGGCCCGCTGGCGGCGTACCTGGGTGAGCTCTTCGAACCGAACGTCCGGCTCTCGGGCGCGTCGCTCGCCTACCAGCTCGCCGCCGTCACCGTCAGCGGTGGCACGCCGTTCATCATGACCGCCCTGATCGCCAACACCGGCACGACGACGTGGGTCTCGGTGTTCGTGGCGCTGATGGGTGCACTCACGCTGTTCTCGGCGTGGGTGCTGAAGGAGACCAACCCCGCCGCGGTGCGCCGCGACCCGAAGGCCGTCCCGGGCATCGCCCACGCACGGTAACCGGAAGGGGTGCTGCCGGCCTCCACGATCACTCGTGGAGGCCGGCAGCATCTTTGCCGTATTCCGCTCAGGCGACGACGCGGGCGAGCGACTCGGCCACCGCGACCGGCTTCTCCTGCCCCTCGCGCTCGAACGTCTGCAGCGTCCGGATCTGGATGCCGCCGCCGGCGGCCTCGGCCCCGAGAACCTGCATGCGCATCCGGATGCGGGAGCCCACCGGTAGCGGCGAGACGAAGCGCACCTTGTCGTAGCCGTAGTTGAGCCCGTGGGCGAACCCGTCGAAGCTCATGAGCTTGTAGGACAGTCCCGGCCCCAGCGAGAGCACGAGCAGACCGTGCGCGATCGTCGTGCCCAGAGGACTCGTCGCGGCGCGCTCGGGGTCGACGTGGATCCACTGGTGGTCGTCGGTGACCTCGGCGAAGGCGTTCACGAGTTCCTGGGTGACCGGCACCCAGTCCGTCGGCCCGATATCCCGTCCCACCAGGGCCTGGAGGTCGTCGAGGCCCGTGGGACGCACGGGCAGGGTGGTGATGTCGTCGGTCATGGATGCTTCCTCTCCGCGCGGCCGGAACGACTCGCGCCGAATCGAAACTTGAAGTTGAAACCGCGTTCAACTATACAGAGAGGGAGACGTCCGTCACCACCCTCTTCGCGACGCACCGCCTTCGACGACGGGCGATCCCAGCCCTGCCCCCCTTCCGCCAGGAGTGACCATGTCGGTCTACGAAATGTCCGAGCGCACCGTGCAGTACCGCGACACCCTGCTCGCCTTCATGGACGAGCACGTCTACCCCGCCGAGGCGGTGTACGAGGAGCAGATGCGCGCCTCCGGGGACCCGCACTTCCAGCCCCCGATCCTCGAGGAGCTCAAGGCCGAGGCCCGCCGGCGCGGCCTGTGGAACCTCTTCCACCCCCATCCCGAGTGGGGCCCGGGCCTGACCAACCTCGAGTACGCACCCCTCGCCGAGGTCATGGGACGCAGTCACATCGCCTCCGAGGCGTGCAACTGCAACGCCCCCGACACCGGCAACATGGAGGTGCTCACCCTCTTCGGGACCGATGAGCACAAGGAGAAGTACCTGCGACCGCTGCTCGAGGGCACGATGGCCTCGGCGTTCGCGATGACCGAACCCGCCGTCGCCAGCTCCGACGCCACCAACATCGAGCTGTCCATGGTCCGGGACGGCGACGAGTACGTCCTCAACGGGCGAAAGTGGTTCGCCTCCAACGCGATGCACAAGAACTGCCGGGTGCTCATCGTGATGGGCAAGACCGATCCCACCGCCGCCCCGCACCGCCAGCAGTCGATGATGGTCGTGCCGATCGACGCCCCCGGCGTGACAGTGGTGCGCAACCTGCCGGTCTTCGGGTACGCCGACCGCGAGGGCCACGCCGAGATCACCTTCGAGAACGTGCGGGTGCCGAGCAAGGACGTCCTCGCGGGCGAGGGCGAGGGCTTCGCGATCAGCCAGGCCCGGCTCGGGCCCGGACGCATCCACCACTGCATGCGCGCCATCGGCATGGCCGAACGGGCCCTCGAGCTCATGTGCCGGCGCGCGGCGAGCCGGGTGACGTTCGGTCAGCCCCTCAGCGAGCGCGCCAACATCCAGGACTGGATCGCCGAGGCCCGCATCGAGATCGAAATGACCCGCCTGCTCACGCTGAAGGCGGCGCACCTGATGGACACCGTCGGCAACAAGCAGGCACGCATGGAGATCGCGGCCATCAAGGTCGCCGCCCCGACGATGGCGCTGAAGATCATCGACCGCGCCATCCAGGTGCACGGTGGCGGCGGCGTCACCGACGACTTCCCGCTGGCGATGATGTACGCACACATGCGCACGCTGCGCCTCGCCGACGGCCCCGACGAGGTGCACAAGCGCTCCATCGCCGTCGCCGAGCTGCGCAAGTACCGCACCGCTCCCGCCGGCGCCCCGTCGGTCAACGGCCACAAGGTGACGGTGGGCTGACCCATGACCGGACTCGATCTGACCGGCCGCACCGCGATCGTCACCGGCGCCTCCCGCGGCATCGGCCTGGCCGTCGCCCGGGACCTCGCGGCGGCCGGCGCGAACGTGGTGCTCACCTCCCGCAAGCAGGACGCGGCCGACGCCGCGGCCGCGCAGGTCACCGCGGCCGGGGTGCGGGGCACCGCACTCGGCGTGGGCGCGCACGCGGTCGACGAGGACGCGGCCCGGCGGTGCGTCGAGCTCACCGTCGAGCGGTTCGGGCGCCTGGACATCCTGGTCAACAACGCCGGCACCAACCCCGCGTTCGGCCCGGTGATCGCCCAGGACCACGCCCGGTTCGCCAAGACCTTCGACGTCAACCTGTGGGGTCCGGTGCTGTGGACCTCCCTGGCCGTACAGGAGTGGATGGGCGAGCACGGGGGCGCGGTCGTCAACACCGCCTCCGTCGGCGGGATGGCACCCGAGGCGAACATCGGCCTCTACAACGCCTCGAAGGCGGCGCTGATCCACCTCACCCGCCAGCTCGCCCTGGAACTGGCGCCGCGGGTGCGGGTCAACGCCGTCGCCCCGGGCGTCGTGCGCACCCGCCTCGCCGAGGCACTGTGGAAGGACCACGAGGACCGGCTCGACGCGGCCCTGCCGCTCGGCAGGATCGGCGAGCCGGCCGACATCGCCTCGGCGGTGGCCTTCCTCGCCTCCGACGCGGCGAGCTGGATCACCGGCGAGACCCTCGTCGTCGACGGTGGCGCAATGCTCGGCACCGCCGCCGCAGCAGAGGCCGGCGTCGCCGCCCGCTGAACGCACCTCCGCGCACCGAACTCGAGCGAAAGGTAACCCTATGAAGGCCTGGCGAATTCACGAAGTGGGCGAGCCCAAGGAAGCGCTGCAGCTGATGGACGTCCCCGACCCCGGGGCGGGGCCCGGACGGCTCGTCGTGCGCGTCGCCGCGGCACCGGCCAACTTCCCCGACGTGCTGCTGTGCCGCGGGCAGTACCAGCTGAAGCCGGAACTGCCCTTCACGCCGGGCGTCGAACTCGCCGGGACCGTCGTCGCGGTCGGCGAGGGCGTCACCCGCTTCGCCGTCGGCGACCGGATCATCGGCAATCCCGAGTTCCCCTTCGGCGGATTCGCCGAGCTCGCCGTGGTTCCGGAGGAGGACGCCTACCGTGCCCCGGCGTCCCTCGACGACGCCGAGGCGTCGGCGCTGTCGATCGGATACCAGACGTCGTGGTTCGCCCTGCACCGCCGCACGCAGTTGCGGGCCGGGGAGACGCTGCTCGTGCACGCCGCCGCCGGTGGGGTCGGCAGTGCCGCAGTGCAACTCGGCAAGGCCGCCGGGGCCACCGTGATCGGTGTCGTCGGCGGCGCCGAGAAGGCCGACTACTGCCGGGCTCTCGGCGCCGACGTCGTCGTCGACCGGCACCGGGAGGACTTCGTCGACGTCGTCAAGGACGTCACCGCCGGCCGCGGTGCGGACGTGATCTACGACCCCGTCGGCGGCGACTCGTACAACCGCTCCACCAAGTGCATCGCGTTCGAGGGCCGCATCCTGGTGATCGGGTTCGCCGGGGGCACCATCCCGCAACCGGCGCTGAACCACGCGCTCATCAAGAACTACTCGATCATCGGCCTGCACTGGGGCCTGTATCGGCAGTACAACCGTGCCGCGATCGAGGCCTGCCACGAGGAACTGTGCCGCCTCGCCGACGACGGCGCCATCACACCGCTGATCAGCGAGCGGCTCTCCCTCGACGACGTCGCCGACGGGGTGGCCCGTCTCGGGGACGGGCACACCGTCGGCCGGCTCGTGTTCCAGCCGTAGCCGGCGCGGGCTACATCGGGACGGGTTACCGCGGGATCACCTGCGTCGCACCCGCGACGTAGGTGATGGTGCCCATCTCGAACTCGCTCTCCAGGCCGTCCGGGATCGGGCGCTCGTCACTGACCGGGAATCCGAGTTCACCCTCCGCGGTTTTCGCGCGCCGGACCGGACCGCGCAGCCGGGACCCGTCCGCGCTCCGCAGCGATCGCGGCATCGGCGCAGGTCGTGCCGGGTGCGGCGGTTCGACGACCCCGCCCCGCTCCCCTCGTCACAGTCGGACAACGATCGGCGAACGAGGCTGCAAGCGGCGGCCGACGCCGGCACCGGCGTCCGTGACGCGGAACAGAACGCTTCCGCGCCACGGGCGCAGGGCTTACCATGCGACGGACGAGAAAGGCCGTGACATGCGCGCACCCCGTCGTCGCCGGATCGGCGCCGCCCTCGCTCTCGTGGCGACCTTGTCGGCCGCCTGCGTCTCGGTCGACACCGCCGACTCGCCGGCGTCCTCGCCGCCGCCCTCACCGGGAGGACAGGCCCTTTCTCCCCCGCAGGTCGCCGGCGTCGACATCCCGGACGGGCAGGTCGACGACGCCGTCGCCCGCCTCGACGACCTCGCACGCGAACTGATGGACCGGACCGCCATCCCCGGGATGGCCGTCGCGGTCGTGCACCGCGGGGAGATCGTGTACGCGAAGGGGTTCGGTGTGCGCGAGGCCGGCCGCGACGCCGCCGTGGACGCGGACACCGTCTTCCAGCTGGCCTCGATGTCGAAGCCGCTCGGCGCCACCGTCGTCGCACACCAGGTCGGCGAGGGCGTGATCGGCTGGGACACCCCGGTAATCGAACGCCTGCCGGGCTTCGCCCTCGCGGACCCGTACGTGACGGGCCGCGTGACCGTCGGCGATCTCTACGCCCATCGCTCCGGGCTTCCCGACCACGCCGGCGACGAGCTCGAGGACCTCGGTTTCGACCGCGAGCAGGTGTTCGACCGGTTCCGCCTGCTGCCGCTCGGGCCGTTCCGGGATTCTTACGAGTACACCAACTTCGGGCTCACGGCCGCGGCGCAGGCGGTGGCCGACGCGTCCGGGGCCGACTGGGCGGACCTGTCGCAGCGAGTGCTGTATGACCCCCTCGGAATGACTTCCACCAGTTCACGATTCGAGGACTACGAGACCCGGCCCAACCGGGCCGTGGGTCATCAGCTCGTCGACGGCGACTACGTCGCGCGCGCCGTCCGCGATCCCGACGCCCAGTCCCCGGCCGGCGGGGTGAGCGCCTCGGTCACCGACGTCGCGCGGTGGCTGACCATGCTGCTCGGCGACGGCGAGTACCAGGGCCGGCGCATCGTCGACGCGGACGCCCTGCTGCCGGCGGTGTCCCCGCAGGCCGTGTCGAGCCCGCCGGGCACCGTCGACAGCCGGGCGGGGTTCTACGGGTACGGGTTCAACGTGGGCACGAGCCCGGCCGGGCGGGTGACGCTGAGCCATTCCGGGGCGTTCTCGCTGGGCGCCGCGACCGCGTTCACGGCGCTGCCGTCGGCGGACGTCGCGATCGTCGCGCTCACCAACGCCGCCCCGATCGGCGTGCCGGAAACCCTCGCCGCCGAGTTCACCGATCTCGTGCAGTTCGGGGAGATCCGGGAGGACTGGATCGACCTGTACGAGCAGCGCTTCGCCACGTTCGACGACCCGAAGGGCTCGCTCGTCGGACGCACCGCCCCGACGAACCCCACCCCGGCCCGTCCGCTCGGGCAGTACACCGGCGCCTACACCAGCGAGTACTACGGTCCCGCGCGGATCGACGATCGCGACGGCACACTGGTGCTCACCATCGGTCCCGCCGGGCAGACCTACCGGCTCGACCACTGGGACGGCGACGTGTTCACCTTCCCGGTCGAGGGCGGTGAGAACGCCCCGGACGGGACGATCTCCACTGCCACCTTCACTCCCGACGGCGTCACGTTCGAGTACTGGAACGAGAACGGCCTGGGAACCTTCACCCGAACAGGAGCGTCATGACCGAGCCGCACACCTCCGTGGACGAGAAGTCCGTCGCCGTCGTCCGCGAGTTCCTCGACGCGATGGTCGCCGAGGACGTCGAGCGCGCCGTCGCCCTCGTCGACCCGGACATCGCCTGGCACAACACGTCGCTGCCGACCGTGCGGGGCCTGCCCCGCGTGCGGCGCATCCTCGAGGGCCTGCGGCGGCCGTCGCTGGGCTTCGACGTCACCATCCACCACATCGCCGCGACCGGAAACGTGGTGCTCACCGAGCGCACCGACGTCATGCGCCTCGGCCCCGTCTCCGCCCGGTTCTGGGTGTGCGGCACCTTCGAACTGCGCGACGGGAAGATCGCGGTCTGGGACGACCATTACAACGTCGGCACGTTCGTCGGCGCCCTGGGCGCCGGCGCGCTCCGGGCGGTGCTGCGCCGGTCGTAGAATCTCCCCGGCCGCCGAACCGTTCGACGGCGACGAGGCAGGGAGCACGACGATGACCGACGCCGACCGGACGCCCGCATTCGAGGCCGGAGTTCAGGTCCGCAGCGAGGTGATGGGCGCCGACTTCGTCGAGCGGGCCTTCGACCGCGCCCGCGGCACCGACTCCGAGGAGATGCAGGAGTTCGTCACCGAGCACGTGTGGGGCTCGGTGTGGACCCGGCCGGGACTCGACCGTCGCAGCCGCAGCCTGCTCAACCTGGGCATGCTCATCGCGCTGCGCGCGGAGAACGAGCTGCGCGGGCACGTGCGCGGCGCCCTGCGAAACGGGCTGACCCGCACCGAGATCGTCGAAGCGGTCATCCACGCGGGCGCCTACTGCGGCGCCCCGGCCGGCCTGGCCGCGATGCGCGTCGTCCAGGAGGTCCTCGAGGCCGAACTCGGCCCGCGTCCCTCGCAGGACTGACCCGCCCACGCGGGGCGGTGGCCGAATGTCACATCGGGTCGATCACATCGAACCGGTGTGACATTCGGCCCACCAGCCCGACGGCGTCAGGCGCCCGGGGCGAACTCCTCGAGCATCTCGGTCACCAGCGCCGCGATCGGCGAGCGCTCACTGCGGGTCAGGGTGACGTGTGCGAAATGCGGATGTCCCTTGAGCTTCTCGATCACCGCCGCGACGCCGTCGTAGCGGCCCACCCGCAGGTTGTCGCGCTGGGCGACGTCGTGGGTGAGCACGACCCGGGAGCCGGCGCCGAGCCGGGACAGCACGGTGAGCAGCACGTTACGCTCGAGGGACTGCGCCTCGTCGACGATGACGAACGAGTCGTGCAGCGACCGGCCCCGGATATGGGTCAGCGGAAGCACTTCCAGCATGCCCCGGCTGATGACCTCGTCCATCACCTCCGGGCTCGCGAGACCGTCGAGGGTATCGAACACGGCCTGCGCCCACGGGCCCATCTTCTCGCTCTCGCTGCCCGGCAGATAGCCCAGTTCCTGGCCACCGACGGCGTACAGCGGGCGGAACACCACGACCTTGCGCTGGGTGCGACGCTCCAGCACGGCCTCGAGGCCCGCGGTCAGCGCCAGCGCCGACTTGCCCGTGCCCGCCTTCCCGCCGAGCGAGACGATGCCGACGGACTCGTCGAGCAGCAGGTCCAGCGCCACCCGCTGTTCCGCGGAACGCCCGTGCAACCCGAACGCCTCCCGATCTCCGCGCACCAGCTGTACCCGCTTGTCCGACGTGACCCGGCCCAGGGCGCTGGACGAGCCGCCCAGCAGGCGGATCCCGGTGTGGCACGGCAGATCCCTCGCGGTGTCGAGGTCGACGAGCCCCTCGGCGAACAGATCGTCGATCAGCGTCCTGTCCACCTCGAGCTCGGTCATACCGGTCCAGCCCGACGTCACCACGTCCTGGGCGTGGTACTCGTCGGCGGTCAGCCCAACGGCCCCGGCCTTGACCCGGAGCGGGATGTCCTTGCTGACCAGCACCACGTCGCGGCCGTCGCCGGCGAGGTTCAGCGCGCACGCCAGGATCCGGGAGTCGTTGGTGTCGGTGCGGAATCCGGGTGGCAACACCTCCGGGTCGGTGTGGTTGAGCTCGACGTGCAGGGTGCCTCCCGCGTTCCCGATGGGGATGGGCTGGTCGAGCCGGCCGTGCTGCAGGCGCAGGTCGTCGAGCAGCCGCAACGATTCCCTCGCGAACCAACCCAGTTCGTGATGGTGCCGTTTGCCTTCGAGTTCACCGATCACGACGAGGGGCAGCACCACTTCGTGCTCAGCGAAGCGGGTCACCGCCCACGGATCGGAGAGCAACACGGAGGTGTCCAGCACGAAGGTGCGTACATCGGGTTTCTTCGCCGGGGTCCTGCCGGAGCGGCGGGCGGGGACGGAGCGTGTTGCAGTCACGTGAGGCTCCTACGCCTGTGTAGCACCACACAGACTTCGTTCGATGGGCCGGTCGGACCTGGTGTCCACGAGGGACACGAGGGCCGGGTGCCGGCCCCTCGCTCTGCCTGTCACAGTCACGATCAGGACCTCCCGCGTAGCCGGCAACTGCGCCGTCTACACCCCCGACGCTAACGCCGACACGCCCCGTTCGCTCGACGAGCGACGAGGCGTGTCGGTGAAGATTGGGTAAACGAGACGATCCGGGCAGATTGCCGGGCATCGCGCCTAGATCAGGTTCCAGTCCTCGAGACCCTGGTACAGCGGAGCGTCGGCGGCAAGCTTGCGCACCCGGCCGCGCAGCGTCGCGGTGTCGGACGCCCCCGTCAGCGCGGCCGCGATGATCTCGGCGACCTCGGTGAACTGCTCGTCCCCGAAGCCGCGGGTGGCCAGAGCCGGGGTGCCGATGCGCAGACCGGACGTGACCATCGGCGGACGCGGGTCGAACGGGACCGCGTTGCGGTTGACGGTGATGCCGATCTCGTGCAGCAGGTCCTCGCCCTGCTGGCCGTCGAGCTGCGAGTTGCGCAGATCGACGAGGACGAGGTGCACGTCGGTGCCGCCGGTCAGCACGGTGATGCCCTTGTCGGTGACATCGGACTGCATCAGGCGCTCGGCGAGGATCTGCGCACCGGAGACGGTGCGGCGCTGCCGGTCCTTGAACTCCTCGCTCGCGGCGATCTTCAGCGCGACGGCCTTCGCGGCGATGACGTGCATGAGCGGGCCGCCCTGCTGGCCCGGGAACACCGCGGAGTTGATCTTCTTGGCCCACTCCTGCTTGGCGAGGATCAGACCCGAGCGCGGGCCGCCCAGGGTCTTGTGGACGGTGGTGGACACGACGTCGGCGTACGGCACCGGCGACGGGTGCAGGCCGGCGGCGACGAGCCCGGCGAAGTGCGCCATGTCGACCCACAGGTAGGCGCCGACCTCGTCGGCGATGGAGCGGAACGCGGCGAAGTCCTCGTGCCGCGGGTACGCGGACCAGCCGGCGACGATGACCTTCGGCTTCTCGGCCAGCGCGATCGAGCGGACCTCGTCCATGTCGACGCGGTGGTCGTCCTTGCTGACCCCGTAGGACGCGACGTCGTACAGCTTGCCGGAGAAGTTCAGCTTCATGCCGTGGGTCAGATGCCCGCCGTGGGCGAGGTCGAGCCCCAGCAGCTTCTCACCCGGGTTCATCAGCGCCATCAGCACGGCGGCGTTGGCCTGCGCGCCCGAGTGCGGCTGGACGTTCGCGAACTCGGCGCCGAACAGTTCCTTGGCGCGGGCGCGGGCGAGGTCCTCGACGATGTCGACGTTCTCGCAGCCGCCGTAGTAGCGGCGCCCCGGGTAGCCCTCGGCGTACTTGTTGGTGAGCACGCTGCCCTGCGCCTGGAGCACCGCGCGCGGCACGAAGTTCTCCGACGCGATCATCTCGAGCGTGTCGCGCTGGCGCGACAACTCGCCGGCCATGGCCTGCGCCAGCTCGGGGTCGAGGTCTGAGAGCGAGGCGGTGTTGACGTCGGTGCCGGGCACAACGGTCATCGAGGATTCTCCAAGCTGGGGACGGCAGGAATTCACCTACCAGTCTACGAACCTCACCCCCAGTCGAGGAACCCGGTCCCCTCCGGCGATGGCCCAGGTCACGCCCGCCCGTTACCGCAGGGCGCTGGGCACCAGGGGCTCGTCGAGCAGGCGACGGAACCGTTCGATGCGTTCCGCGCCCGCAGGGGCCTGCGCCAGCCAGCCACCGAGCAGGCGGTAACCCTCGACGTAGGTGCTGATGTAGGCCCGCCACAACGGCGACGACAGGAAGCGCAGCGACTGCCGGGCCCGCTCCGGGCTCGACAGCGACCAGCGCCGCAGGAAGGCGACGACGTCGTCGCCGGTGCGGCCGCGGTCGTGCAGGAGCAGGGCGGCGTCCTGGCGGACGCCGAGCAGTCCGGCGGACGCCTCGTGCAGCTGCTCGGCGAGTTCACCGTCGAACCGCAGGCCCAGGTCGGCGTAGATGTCCTGCGCCCACCGTCCCCAGCCGGGCCCGACGATCGTCTCGAGGGCGAGGTCTGCGAGTCCCTCGGCCATGAGGCACTGCGGGGTGTTGACGACGAAGAGGGTCTGCTCGTCGTGGCCGCCGGCGACGAGTCCGGCCTCCTTGCGGCAGTGTTCGGTGTGGTGGCCGGGGTAGGACTCGTGCGCGATCAGCCGCGGCAGGTGGGACATGTGCTGTTCGAGGTCGGAGTTGATCGCGACGCGGGAGCGATAGTTGCCGAGGTAGTAGTTGAACCCGGACCACGGCTTGTCGCCGACCACCTCGTATTCGACGGTTTCGGTCTCGGGTAGCGGGAACACCGCGCGGACCTTGTCGCGCAGGGCGCTCGAGAAGGCGTCGACGCACTCGGCGAGGCGGTCGGCGGGGACGATCTCGGACTTGCGGTGGGCCTGCACTCGCTCGGCGAGCGGGCCACTGCCGGGCAGCAGCACGTCGATGCGGCGGTGGGCCTCGCGGTACGCGTCCTCGTCGCCCATGTCGATGCGCACGTCGAAGTAGGCCTCGACCTCGTCGACGAAGGCGATGTCCGCGCCGGCGAACTTGCGGGCCGAGCAGTCGAGGGCACGCAGGTGCACGTCGAGGAAGCGGCTGCGCTCGTCGGAGAGCCCGGAGCCGGGCAGCGCGGCCCGCAGTGTGCGCGCGGTGTGGGATAAGTCACGAGGATCGGGGGGCGGCGCGTTCTCCACCCGGCGGCGCAGGGCGGGGTCGCCGGTGAAGGCATCGACGAACCCCTCCTCGAGCCGGTCGAAAGCCAGGCCGAGCAGGAGATATTCGCGCACCAACGAGTCCGGGTCCATGCCCTCGCACCCTAGTCCCCCGGATCGGCCCCGTGCCTGCCGGCGAGCCCGGAAACCGGACCCCGCGCGGCGAGCGGATGTGTCAGCGAGCACAATCGGCCGATATGGACCTCCTTCGCCGCCAGCCATACCCGGGGTGTGCCGCCGCCGGGCCCGTCGTCGAGTCGGGAGTGTGCCGGTGGCGCGCCTGAGCGAGCCGAGTCCGTACGTCGAGTTCGATCGCAAGCAGTGGCGGACGCTGCGCAAGTCGACGCCGCTGGTGCTGACCGAGGAGGAACTGCGCGGCCTGCGCGGCCTCGGCGAGCAGATCGACCTGGCGGAGGTGGCGGAGGTGTACCTCCCGCTGGCCCGTCTGATCCACCTGCAGGTCGCCGCGCGGCAGCGGTTGTTCGCCGCGACCGCCACGTTCCTCGGCGAGAAGCACCCGGACCAGCAGGTGCCGTTCGTGATCGGGGTGGCCGGGTCGGTCGCGGTCGGCAAGTCGACGACGGCGCGCGTGCTGCAGGCACTGCTGGCGCGGTGGGAGCACCATCCCCGGGTGGACCTGGTGACCACCGACGGATTCCTGTACTCCTCCCGGGAACTGATGCGTCGGAACATCATGCACCGCAAGGGCTTTCCAGAGAGCTACGATCGTCGCAAGCTGCTGCGGTTCGTGACGGAGGTCAAGTCCGGCGCCGCAGAGGTGGCCGCCCCGGTGTACTCGCACATCTCCTACGACATCATCCCGGGCCAGTACCACGTGGTGCGGCAACCGGACATTCTCATCATCGAGGGCCTGAACGTCCTGCAGACCGGTCCACGGCTGATGGTGTCGGATCTGTTCGACTTCTCGATCTACGTCGACGCCCGCCTCGAGGACATCGAGAAGTGGTATGTCGAGCGGTTTCTCGCGCTCCGCAAGACGGCGTTCTCCGATCCCGAGGCGCATTTCCACCACTACGCGAACCTGTCGGACCGCGACGCCGTGGGGGCCGCGAAGGAGATCTGGCATTCGATCAACCGGCCGAATCTGGTGGACAACATCCTGCCGACGCGGCCGCGCGCAACGCTGGTCCTGCGCAAGGACTCCGACCATTCGGTCAACCGCCTGCGCCTGCGGAAGCTGTAGACGCAGGCGGTGCGTCCTTTGGGCTGCGGGAACAGCCCGAAGGACGCACCGGCGCCTAGGCGCCGAAGCGGCGGTGCCGCGCCGCGAAGTCGCGCAGGGCGCGAAGGAAGTCCACGCGGCGGAACTCCGGCCAATAGGCCTCGGTGAACCAGATCTCGGAGTACGCGCTCTGCCAGAGCAGGAAGCCCGAGAGCCGCTGCTCGCCGGAGGTCCGGATGACGAGATCGGGATCGGGCTGCCCCGAGGTGTAGAGGTGATCGCTGATGGCCTCGACCGTGACGGCCTCGACCAGGCCCTCGCCGTCGAGCCCCTCGGCCTGCTTGGACCGGAGCAGGGCCTGCACGGCGTCGGCGATCTCCTGCCGGCCGCCGTAGCCGACCGCGACATTGACGTGGGTGCCGGTGCGCCCCTGCGTGCGCTCGGCGGCCTCGCTCAGCCGCCGGCCCAGTTCGTCCGGCAGCAGGTCGAGCGTGCCGACGATCTTGACGCTCCAGTTCTGCTCCGGCCCGGAGATCTCCTCGACGACGTCGGTGATGATCTCGAGCAGCGCCTCGAGTTCCTCGGGCTCACGTTGCAGGTTCTCCGTGGAGAGCAGGTAT
Source organism: Rhodococcus sp. 14C212 (assembly GCF_011058195.1). Lineage (NCBI taxonomy): Bacteria > Bacillati > Actinomycetota > Actinomycetes > Mycobacteriales > Nocardiaceae > Rhodococcus > Rhodococcus sp. 14C212. Next base: position 148,179 of record NZ_JAALEH010000005.1, read on the forward strand.
ATGGTGGCCCGCTCGATGCCGGCGGCGTCGCACCAGCTCAGCAGTTCGGCGATCTTGAGTGCGCCCATGCGGTGCCCGTGGCTGACGTCGGTGAACCCGTTCTCGCGGGCCCAGCGACGGTTGCCGTCGCACATCACGGCGACGTGCCGGGGATGCTGCGCGCCGTCCAGCTTGCTCAGCAGCCGTCGTTCGTAGAGCTGATACAGCAGGCCGCGCGCGTTCACCCCGAGATCACCACGCGGGTCACATTACGCTCACGGTCGTCTCCGGTCGCAGCGGCGGTCGGGGCCGACGCCCGCGTGCCGGCCTTCGCCCCGCCGCGGATCCGGCGCACCGCGAAAGTTACGGAAGCGTAGGTTACTCTTCGGTACCGAAGGGAGGCCCGACCATGACGGTTTTCGGGATCGACGAACTGCCCGTGAAGCCGCGGCTGCGCGGCTGGATCCATCTGTGGGCGTTCGGCGTCGCAGTGGTGGCCGGCATCGCGCTGGTGGTCCTGTCGCAGACCGTGGCCGATCCGCCCGCGGGCTGGTCGACGGTGATCTACAGCCTCACCGTCTGCGGCGTGTTCGGCGTGAGCGCCCTCTATCACCGCGTCCACTGGCACGATCCACGGGCACGCACGTGGATGAAGCGTGCGGACCACTCGATGATCTTCCTGTTCATCGCCGGTAGCTATACCCCCTTCGCGACGCTCGCCCTGCCGCCGGAGACCGGCCGCACCCTGCTGTTCGTGGTGTGGGCCGGCGCCCTCGCCGGGGTCGCGCTGAAGATGCTCTGGCCCACCGCGCCGCGCTGGGTGGGAGTCCCGCTGTACCTGCTGCTCGGCTGGGCGATCGTCCCCGTCGCCGGTCAGCTGATCGACGAGGCGGGCATCGTCCCGATGGTGCTGCTGCTCGTCGGCGGCATCCTCTACAGCATCGGCGCGATCCTCTACGCCACCAAGTGGCCCGACCCGTGGCCGCACGTCTTCGGTTACCACGAGTTCTTCCACGCGGCGACCGTGCTCGCCGCGCTGTGCCATGCCGTTGCCGTGTGGCTGGTGGTGTTCGGGTAAACCCGTTCGGACGAAGATCACATCGGTGGCGGCCGCGCCACGGATCCGTAAACTCGGCCGGGATGACTGTTCAGCGACTGGCATTCGAACTGACCGAAACCAACCGGGAGTGGCTCGTCGAGCGGCCGCTGACGATCGCGGGATACCTCGTGGCAGCGCTGATCCTGAGGTACGTGTTGCACCGGCTCATCGACCGGATGACGAAGCCGCGGCACCAGAACGGCAAACCCGGACTGCTCCGGCCTTTCCAGGAACGCGCCCCCCGGGGCCTGCCGGGCGTGCTGGTCAACGAGCGGCGCACGCAGCGCGCCGAGACGATCGGCTCGGTGCTGAAGTCCGGCGTCTCCGTCGTGGTTCTCGTCTGGTGCGTCCTGCAGATCCTCGGCACGCTCGGACTCAACGTCGCGCCGTTCATCGCGTCCGCCGGCATTGTCGGCGTGGCGCTCGGTTTCGGTGCGCAGAACCTGGTGCGTGACTTCATCTCCGGAATGTTCATGTTGCTCGAGGACCAGTACGGCGTCGGCGACGTGGTCGACCTGGGCGACGCGGTCGGCACCGTCGAATCCGTCGGTCTGCGGGTCACCACCGTCCGCGACATCAGCGGCACCCTCTGGTACTGCCGCAACGGCGAGATCCTGCGCGTGGGCAACATGAGCCAGGGTTACGCCGTCGCCGTCGTCGACGCCCCCATCGCCCACGCCGCCAACGTGCACCGGGCCTGCGAGGTGGCCCTGCGCGCGGCCCTCGAGACGGTCGAACGCGACGACCTGGCCGGCGACATCCTCGAACCGCCCGAGATGCTCGGCGTCAACTCCGTCACCCCCGAGTCGGTGACACTGCGGATCACCGTGCGCACGCGTGCCGGCAAGCAGTGGGCCGTGCAGCGGGCGATCGCCCGCGCGGTGCTCGAGGCGTTCGACGGCAACGGCATCGACGCTCCGCTGCCGGCGCTGCTCACCCCGTCCCGCGCCGGCTGAGCCCCGGCCCGCTCAGGCCGAGAGCGCCGCGCGCAGGTCGGCCTCCGTCGTGACCGGCCTGTCGCACACGTATCCGCGGCACACGTATGCCGCCGGTCCCCCGTCGACCAGCGGGCGGTCGGCCAGCAACGGTGACGAGTCCGGGTCCCCGCCGACCACGACGGCGCCGCCGGGAGCGGCCCGTCGCCCGACGGAGAGCAACTCGCCACCGCCGACAACGGCGACCTGGATCGGGCCGCGCACCGCCGCCTCGGCGACCGTGAGCCAGTGCCCGGCCGAGCGCGGCGCCCGTTCGAGCAGCACCACCGCCGACCGCAGCGACGCGTCCGCCGCGTCGGCGTACCGCGGGTCCTCGGGCACGACCGCGGCGAGGGTGAGCAGGGCCTCGGAGATCAGCGCCGCCCCCGACGGGGTGGCGCCGTCGATCGGGTCACGGGGCCGCGCCACCAGGGTCTCGGCATCGTCGGCGGTGTCGAACCAGCTTCCGGGCCGCGCCGGATCCTGGAAGTGTGTCAATGCGACGTCGGCGAGGGTCCGGGCCGGGTCGAGCCACGCGGCGTCGCCCGTCGCCTGGTACACCGCCAGCAGGGCGGTGACGAGGGCGCCGTAGTCCTCGAGCACACCCGCCGGGGCGCCGACCGTGCCGCCGAGGGAGGCACGCCGGAGCCGTCCGTCCACGAGGTGCAGGTCCAGCAGGGCCCGGGCGCAGTCGACGGCCGCGTCGACCCAGTCGGCGCGGCCGAACGCGGCACCGGCCTCGGCCAGCGCGGTGATCGCGAAACCGTTCCACGCCGTGACGACCTTGTCGTCGCGGCCGGGTTGCGGCCGCTGCAGCCGGGCGGCGAACAGCTCGGCCCGCACCCGCTCGTAGCGCTCGGCATCGTCCGGGTCGGCGAGCAGTTGCAGCACCGACGAGCCGTGTTCGAAGGTGCCGGCGTCGGTCACGGCGAACAGCTCGGCCGTCCACTGCGCGTCGTCGACGCCGAGGACCTCGGTCAGCTGCCCGGGGGTCCACACGTAGGTCAGGCCCTCGACCCCGTCGGTGTCGGCGTCGAGTGCGGAGGCGAAGCAACGCCCGGGCGTGCGCAGGTCCCGCAGCAGGAACTCGACGGTCTCCTCGGTGACCCGTCGCACCCAGGGCGCCGACGTCCGTCGCGCGAGGTGCGCGTACATCCGCAGCAGCAGCGCGTTGTCGTAGAGCATCTTCTCGAAGTGCGGGACCACCCACCCGGCGTCGACGCTGTAGCGGGCGAAGCCGCCGGCCAGCTGGTCGTAGATGCCGCCGCGCGCCATCGCTTCGGCCGTCCGCTCGACGAGGGACAGCACGGCCGGGTTCCCGCTGCGCTCGTATCCGCGCAGCAGACCCTCGAGCAGCGCGGACGGCGGGAACTTCGGGGCGCCCCCGAACCCGCCGTGCACCGCATCCTCGTCGGCGGCGACGGCGGCGTCGGCGGCGTCGAGCAGCACGGCGTCCACCGGGCGCGCGCCGGGAGCGAGACCGCCGCTGCCGCGGCGCAGCTCCGAGACGATGGCGACGGCGGACCGGTGCACGTCGGCGCGACGGTTGCGCCAGGTCTCGGCGATCGCCTCGAGCAGCTGGGTGAACGACGGCATGCCGCCGCGCGGCGCCTTCGGGTAGTAGGTGCCGCAGTAGAACGGAGCGCCGTCCGGGGTGAGGAAGCACGTCATCGGCCAGCCGCCCTGCCCGGTCATCGCGACGGTGGCGTTCATGTAGATCGCGTCGATGTCCGGGCGTTCCTCCCGGTCCACCTTGATGCACACGAAGTGCTCGTTCATCAGGGCGGCGGTGGCCTCGTCCTCGAACGACTCGTGCGCCATCACGTGGCACCAGTGGCACGCCGCGTACCCCACGGACAGCAGGACCGGCACGTCCCGCTCCCGGGCCCAGGCCAGCGCCTCGTCGCCCCACTGGTGCCAGTGCACCGGGTTGCCGGCGTGTTGCCGCAGGTAGGGGCTGGTCGCTTCGCCGAGGGTGTTCCGGTTGCGGGTGTCGGGCACCGACGGCTCCGGGGGCGTCACGACGCGCCCGTCAGTTCGTGGCCATCGGGGGCTGGGGATGGTCGGGTTTGCGGCTCTCCGCGGCCCCGCGATCGGTCCCCTCGTCCGCGGCCTGGTCCGGCTCCGGATGCTCGGGCTCGAACGTCTCGGGCAGCTTGCCGAGCCGCTTGTTCATCGAGCGGATCAGCAGGGCGGTCGCCACGAGCAGGATCACGATGAGCGCGAGACCGAGCGGCGACGCCTTGCCGAATTCGGGGCCGGTGGGGTCCTGGGCCAGGACCTCGGCCGCCAGCATGCCTACCGTCATCTCACCTGTCCGTCCTCGAGGCCCGCGAACAGATCCGTTTCGGGGATCGCCGTGTGCACGCGGGTCTTGGCCAATTCGAATTCCTCCGTCGGCCACACCTTCTGCTGGATGTCCAGCGGCACGGCGAAGAAGGAGCCGTTGGGGTCGATCTGCGTCGCGTGGGCGCGCAGTGCGTCGTCCCGCTTCGGGAAGTAGTCGCTGCAGGTGATCTGCGTGGTCACCCGCGCCATGATGTCGCCCTGCTCGGTGCGCCACCGCTTGAGCCATTCCGCCATGGGGAACGGTTCGCCGCGCCGCTCGTACTCCTCGCGGAACAGTTCCAGGCGCTTGCGGATGAACCCGTGCGAGTAGTACAGCTTCTGCACCTTCCACGCCGGTCCGGCCTCGGGGAACCGATCCGGGTCGCCGGCCGCCTCGTACGCCGCGACGGAGACCTCGTGGCAGCGGATGTGGTCGGGGTGCGGGTAGCCGCCGTTCTCGTCGTACGTGGTCATCACGTGCGGCCGGAACTCGCGGATCACCTCGACGAGCTTGCGGGTCGGTTCCTCGAGGGGCACCAGCGCGAAGCAGCCCTCGGGCAGCGGCGGCTTGGGGTCACCCTCCGGCAGTCCGGAGTCGACGAAGCCGAGCCAGCGGTGCTGCACGCCGAGGATGCGGGCGGCCTCGGCCATCTCCTCGCGCCGGACCTCGGGCATGCGCTCCCGGATGCCGGGGATGTCCATCGCCGGGTTGAGGATGTCACCGGCCTCGCCCCCGGTGAGGGTCACCACCAGTACTTCGTGCCCTTCTGCGGCATAGCGGGCCGTCGTGGCGGCACCCTTGCTCGACTCGTCATCGGGATGGGCATGCACGGCCATGAGCCGTAGTCCGCTCACGTCTTTCCTCCACCTCGCCGTCGGCTGCATCGTCGCTGCCCGGACCACCGGCACTGCGAGCCGGCGTCCTGGGTTCCTCCCCTATAGTTCCACCTGACACGTCCACCGTCAGCCACGCCCCCGCGGCCTTCGCGGGTGCACGAAAGTAAATGTGATGACCGACACCACCCCGATCGACCGCTATCCGACCGGCCGCTACCCGGCGACGGGCGGATCCCGCCGCACCTGGTTGTGGGCGCTGGTCGCGGTCGGCCTCGTCGTCGGGGTGGTCGGGGCGTTCCTGCTCTACCAGAAGTTCGGCACCCCGGAGATCGAGAGCGACGTCGTCACCTACACCGTCGTCGACGACTCGACCGTCCAGGTGCAGTTCACCGTGACGCGGAAGGATCCGTCGCAGGAGGCGGTGTGCATCATCCGCTCGCGGTCGAAGGACGGGTCCGAGACGGGCCGCCGCGAGGTGCTGATCCCGTCGTCCGAGTCCGGGACCCTGCTGATGGACGCCCCGGTGGTGACCTCGCAGCGCCCGGGCATGGCGGACATGTACGGCTGCAGCTTCGACGTGCCCGAATACCTGCGCGCACACTGACCGCACGCTGCGGATTCCGTGGCGGAGACCACGTTGGTGCTAGAATCGCCGGATACACGGTTCCACCCTTTGGGGCCGTGTATTGCTGCATAGGAAGCAGTGCGGTCCTGTTCGCCACTGGCTTGGGGGGAACGTTCGAGGGATCCGCGTTGCCGTCGTCGCTGCGAGTGCGGCGACCAGTCGACGGAGCCGGGGGCTCCAACCCGAAGGAAGTGATCGAGGATGACCGAGACCCAGGTGACCTGGCTGACACAGGAGTCGTACGACCGACTCAAGGCAGAACTCGACCAGCTCATCGCGAATCGTCCCGTCATCGCGGCCGAGATCAACGAGCGCCGTGAAGAGGGCGACCTCAAGGAGAACGGTGGTTACCACGCCGCTCGCGAGGAGCAGGGTCAGCAAGAGGCCCGGATTCGTCAGCTGCAGGAACTGCTGAACAACGCGAAGGTCGGTGTTGCGCCCACGCAGTCCGGCGTCGCGCTGCCCGGCTCGGTCGTCACGGTGTACTACGACGGCGACGAAAGCGACAAGGAGACGTTCCTCATCGCCACCCGTGAGGAAGGCGCCCGGGGCAACGAGATCGAGATCTACTCCCCCAGCTCTCCACTGGGCGGTGCCCTGATCGACGCGAAGGTCGGCGAGACCCGCGAGTACACGCTCCCCAACGGCAGCACCATGAAGGTGACGCTCGTCAGCGCGGAGCCGTACCACAGCTGATCGGCGGCAGCCGCCCCGCGGCTCGGCCGGCACGACGTGAGGGCCCGACCGGTCTCCGGTCGGGCCCTTCTCGCGCGCCTGAAGCAGGTTGTTCAGAGCAGGCGCCGGGCCTTCATGCCGGGGAAGACCGCGCCGACGCGCACCACGTCACCGAAGGTCGGGGCGTGCACCATCTGACCACCGCCGATGTAGATGCCCACATGCCCCGGTCCGTCGGACTGCCAGTTGCCGAACACCAGATCCCCCGGCCGGGCCAGCTGGATCGGGATCTCGGTGCCGACCCGCCACTGCGTCTGCGAGGTGCGCGGCAACGTCACCCCGGTCGCCGCGTACACCGCGTACGACGTCAGGCCCGAGCAGTCGAACCCGCCCCCGGACGGGCCGTTGATGTTGCCGCCACCCCACACGTACGGCAGCCCCAGATACCGGAACGCCAGATCCACCACCCGGTTGCCGGTCTCGGTCATCCCCGGCAACCCGAGCCCGAAGAACGGCGAGAGCAACCGCGCGAACACCATCTCCGTCGCCCGGATCTTCGCCACGTACGGCTTGGTCTGGTTCTCGTAATCCGGCGACCCGGACGGCATCCCCCCGGACCGGCGCACCGCCCCCAGGCCGGCGTTGTACGCCGCGAGCGTGAGGTCGAGGGTGTCCCCGCGCACCACCCCCTGCGCCTTCCACTGCTCGATCTGCCGGTAGTTGTCGCACAGCAGATTCCCCGACGCCATCACCGGATCGGCGATGCCGAGCACGTCGGCCCGCCCGTCCCCGTCGGCGTCCTTGCCGTAGGCATCCCACGTCCCGGGCATGAACTGCCCCGGCCCCTTCGCCCCCACCGGCGAGACCGGGGCGCTCGGCCCGTACCGGAAGCCGTTCTCCGCCGAGTACAGCGCCGCCAGCACCGGCGCCCCGACCCCGTCGCACAGCTGCCCGGCCTTGCGCAGCCACGGCGCGAACACCGCGATCGCCCCGATCGGCGCCAGGTTCGTGCCCGGCAGGATCGCCGGGATCGACGGCAACGTCACCGCACCGCCACCCCTGTCTCTTATACACAGCT
>NZ_JAALEH010000050.1:0-41209 GCF_011058195.1 Rhodococcus sp. 14C212
GGCTCGGGTGGGCCCGGCGCCCTTCGTGGCTCGATCTGTGGCCGCCCCCGCCGTCGCCCGACGGGCCCGTCCACACACGACCAGGAGGACGCCCTGTTCACCGGATCCGAACCCGTGCCCGCCGCCTTGTTCCCCGATCTCGTCGAGGGTGCCCTGCGCGACTTCTTCGTCTCCCGGATCGCACTCGTGGAGCCGATCGGCGGCGGCTACCCCGAGGCCGTCACGGCACTCGAATCGTTCGTGCTGCGAGGGGGCAAGCGGGTACGCCCGGCCTTCGCGTGGAACGGCTGGCTTGGTGCCGGCGGCGACCCGTCGGGGCACGACGCGCCCGCGGTGCTGCGGGTCTGCTCCGCACTCGAACTGGTGCAGGCCTGCGCCCTGGTGCACGACGACATCATCGACGCGTCCACCACCCGGCGCGGCTTCCCGACCGTGCACGTCGAGTTCGCCGATCTGCACCGCGCGTCGGGCTGGCGCGGCCGGCCCGAGCAGTTCGGTGCCGCCGTGGCCATCCTCCTCGGCGATCTCGCCCTGGCCTGGGCCGACGACATGATCCGGGAGGCGGGACTGGACCCGGCCGCGACCGCGCGGATCGCACCGGTGTGGTCGGCGATGCGCACGGAGGTCCTCGGCGGGCAGTTCCTCGACATCGCCGGAGAGGTGTCGGCCGACGAGTCCGTCCCCGCGGCGATGCGGGTCAACCGGTACAAGACCGCCGCGTACACGATCGAACGGCCGTTGCACCTCGGCGCGGCCCTCGCCGGTGCCGACGACGCGCTGATCACCGCCTACCGAGAATTCGGCACCGACATCGGGCTCGCCTTCCAGCTTCGCGACGATCTGCTCGGGGTGTTCGGGGATCCGGAGGTCACCGGCAAGCCCTCCGGCGACGACCTGCGCTCGGGCAAGCGGACGGTGCTGTATGCGCTGGCCCTGGAATCCGCGGACGCCCGTGACCCCGGGGCCGCGCAGTTGCTGCGCGAGAGTATCGGCTCGGACCTGTCCGACGCGGACGTGGAGAGACTGCGGACTGTCATCACCGAACTCGGGGCCGTGGACCGGGTGGAACGCCGCATCGCCGCGCTCACCGACGCCGCCCTGGCGACCCTGGACGGCTCGGGCGCGACGGACGAAGGCAAAGCCCGCCTGCGGGCGGCGGCGCTCCACGCGACGCGGCGGGCCGCCTGATGCGCACCGTGACCGGCGCGGACCGGGTCGTCGTCGTCGGGGCCGGACTGGCCGGGCTCTCGACCGCGCTGTACCTGCTCGGCGCGGGCCGCAAAGTGACCGTCCTCGAGCGCGAGGCGACCGTCGGCGGGCGGGTGGGTGTGCACGCCGGGCCCGGGTACGAGATCGACAACGGGGCCACGGTGCTCACCATGCCGGAGCTCATCGCGGATGCCCTGGCGGCGGTCGGCGCCGACTTCGAGTCCGTCACCCCGGCGGTGCGGCTGCGGCGGCTCGCCCCCGCGTACCACGCCCGGTTCGCCGACGGCACGACCCTGGACGTGCACACCGATCCGGACGCGATGGTCGCCGAGGTCACCCGGGTGTGCGGAGCCGAGGAGGCGCAGCGCTACCTTCGGCTGCGCTCCTGGCTCGCCGAGATCTTCGACGCCGAATTCGACCGGTTCATGGCCGCGAACTTCGACTCCCCCCTCGACCTGGTCGCCTCCCCCGCGGCGGCGCGCGACCTGGCGACGCTGCTCCGCCTGGGCGGGTTCGGCCGGCTCGGGGCGCAGGTGAACCGTCGGATCACCGACCCGCGGCTGCGCCGGGTGTTCACCTTCCAGGCGCTGTACGCGGGCGTCGCGCCCGCGCGGGCCCTGGCGGTGTACGGCGCCATCGCCCACATGGACACGTCCCTCGGCGTGTACGCGGTGGAGGGCGGCATGCGGGTGCTGGCCCGGGCCATGGCCGACGCGATCGTCGCTGCCGGTGGCGACCTGCGCCTCGGCACCGAGGTCACGGGCCTCGACTTCGACGGCCGGACGGCCACCGCCGTCCGCACCGCCTCGGGCGAACGCGTCCCGTGCGACGCCGTGGTGCTGAGCCCGGACCTTCCCGTCGTGGACACGCTGCTGCCCCCACGCCGGCGGCGACGCGTGCTGGCGTCGCCGTCGGCCGTGGTGCTGCACGGAAGCGTGCCGTCCGCCGTCGCCGGGCAGTGGCCCGCCACGCACCACCACACCATCGACTTCGGTGCGTCGTGGGAGGAGACGTTCGCCGAGATCAGCGCGGGCCGGGGCCGCGGCCGGCTGATGAGCGACCCCTCGCTGCTGATCACCCGGCCGGCGTTGAGCGACCCGGGTCAGAGGTTCCTCCGCGACGGCGTGCCGCACGAGCCGCTGTCGGTGCTCGCGCCCTGTCCCAATCTGGACAGCGCCCCGTACGACTGGTCCGCTCTGGCCGACCCCTATGCTGCCGAGCTGCTCACCGTCCTCGGCCGGCGTGGATACGGCGCCGTCGCCGACGAGTTCCGCATCGACCACATCGAGACCCCGGCCACCTGGCAGGCCAGGGGCATGCTTGCGGGCAGCCCGTTCTCCGGGGCACACGTCTTCCGGCAGACCGGACCCTTCCGGCGACGGAACCTGGACCCGCGCCACCCCAACGTCGTGCTCGCGGGATCCGGAACCGTGCCGGGCGTGGGCGTGCCGACGGTCGTGCTGTCGGGCCGGCTCGCCGCCGAGCGGCTCGGCGTACGCGCCTCGCGGTGAGCGGTGGACCGCCGACGGCCGCGGCTGAACTAAACTGTCACCTCGTTCACCTGTCCGCCCGCGCCGCGCCCGGGCCCCGCACCGTCCACGACTTCCCGGGGGAGGAACTCGCAACCATGTCGTCCCCTGCCCCTTCCGACGCTGCACCACAGCATCCGTCGGAACCGCAGCCTCCGTCGGAACCGCAGCGTCCCGCCGTGCCGCCCGCGCGGAGCAGACCCGGCGACTTCCTGCGAAGCCCGGCCGGCAACGCCGGCCTGCTGGGTGCGCTCGGTGCCGCATTCGTCACGTTCGGTGGCTTCGGTGCGGGCAGCGTCCGGCGGGAGGACCCGCTGCTCGAGGACCTGTACCTGTCCTGGCTGCGGTTCGGGCACGGCCTGCTGCTCTCGACGATCCTGATCTGGGCCGGCGTCCTGTTGATGATCGCCGCCTGGGTACGGCTGGGCCGGAGCACCCTTGCCGGGCACGTGACGCTGCGCGAGCTGTGGACGGTGCTGCCCATGTGGGTGGCGCCACTGCTGGTGGCCTCGCCGATGTTCAGCCGCGACGCCTACTCCTACCTCGCCCAGGGCGCGATGCTGCGCGACGGCTTCGACCCCTACCTCGACGGTCCGGTCGTCAACCCGGGCGTCCTGCTGGACAACGTGAGCAACGTGTGGAGGACGACCACCACCCCGTACGGTCCGGTGCATCTGCTGCTCGGTGCCGGCATCACGTCGCTGACGGGGGACGACGTCGTCACCGGCACCTGGTTGCTGCGGCTGACGATGCTGCCGGGCCTGGTGCTCACCGCGTGGGCGGTGCCGAAGCTGGCGCGCCGGCTCGGCGGCAACCCCCGCATCGCCCTCTGGCTGGCAGTGCTCAACCCGCTGATCCTCATTCATCTCATCGGCGGTGTCCACAACGAGATGCTGATGGTCGGTTTCATGATCGCCGGCATCGTGCTCGTGCTGGAGGGCCGGCACGTCGGCGGAATCGCACTCGTGTCCGTCGGTGCGGCCGTCAAGGCGTCGGCGGGCATCGCCCTGCCGTTCCTGGTGTGGATCTGGATTCTGCACGAACGTGACCGCGCCCGGGCGCAGGGCCGCGAACCGGCCGCGCCGATCGTGCTGTTCGTGAAGACCACGGGCGCGGGGCTGCTGGTGTTCGCGGCCGTGTTCGGAGCGGCGTCGGCGCTCGCGGGCGTCGGTATCGGCTGGCTGACCGCCCTGTCCGGCTCCTCGAAGATCATCAACTGGCTGTCGCTGCCGACGATCATGGCGCACGCGGTCACGTGGTTCACCCCCTCGCAGCTGGGGTCGATCCTCGATGTCACCCGCATGCTCTGCGCCGTCGCCCTGGTGGTGATCATGGTGGTGACGTGGTGGCGGTTCCGGCACACCGAGCGCGACGCCGTGCTCGGGATCGTGATCACGCTGACCGCGATCACGGTGCTCTCGCCGGCCGCCCTGCCGTGGTACTACTCGTGGCCGCTCGCCGTGGCCGCGGGCTTCGCCCTCTCGACGACCACGTTGGCAGTGCTCGTAGGCCTGTCCAGCTGGCTGATGCTGATCTTCAATCCCGACGGCTCGATCGGCATGTACAACCTTGCCCATGTGATCCTGGCGATCGTCGTCTCGGTGATCGCCGCCGTGTCGCTGCGGACCGTCGACCCGCTGCGGCTGCGCGCGCGGCGCGAGCCGCCGATCACCGCCGTATCCCCGGATCCGAGGTGACCGTGACCGAGACCGACGCGGGATTCCGCTACTGCGAGGAGCTGGCGGCCACACACGGCCGGACCTACTACCTCGCCACCCGTCTCCTGCCCCGCCCGCGACGGTCGGCGGTCCACGCCCTCTACGGGTTCGCCCGCCTCGTCGACGACATCGTCGACGTGACCGCGGTCGACGACCCGGCCGGCGCGGCACTGCAGGTGACCGCGACGGAGCGCCGGCTGCACGCCGCGCTCGCCGGTGATCCCGGACCGGCGGACGCCACCGGGTTGGTGATCGGGGCGCTGGCCGAGACGATCCGGCGCTACGAGCTGCCGCTGGACTACTTCGAGGCGTTCGTCCGGTCGATGCGGATGGACATTCCCGGCACGCCCGAGTTCCGGGCCCGCTACGCCGACATGCCGCAACTTCGGGAGTACATGTACGGCTCGGCCGCGGTCATCGGGCTGCAGTTGCTGCCCGTGTTCGACGTGGCCGACATCGACGCGGCCGCACCCTACGCCGCGGCGCTCGGGGAAGCCTTCCAGCTCACGAACTTCATCCGCGACGTGGGTGAGGACCTCGACCGGGGGCGCACCTACCTACCGGCCGACACGTGGGCCGCGTTCGGGGTGGACATCGCGCTGCTCGAGCACGGCCGGCGCACCGGCGGGATCCCGGACCCGAGGGTGCGCCGCGCACTGGCCCACTTCGTGGCGCTGACACGCGCGGAGTACCGCCGCGCCGAGCCCGGTCTGGCGCTGCTGCCGGACCGGATCCGGCCCGGCATCCGCACCGCCTTCGAGCTGTACGGAGGGATCCTCGACGAGGTCGAGCGCAGCGGGTACCGCGTCCTCGACGTGCGCGCCGTGGTCCCCACGCGGCGCCGTGCACGGGTCGCGCTGACACAGCTGGCCCGCCTGCGCTGAGCGGCCGGAGTCAGAAACCGAGCGCCTGGGCCCGGCGCACGACCTCCCGCCTCGCGTGGGTGTGCATCGCCGCCGCCGGGGAGCCGCCCGCGAGCGTGTCGTCCTCCCGGAACATCCAGGTCAGGATCTCGTCGTCCCGGAATCCCCCGTCGTGCAGCACCGCGATGAGACCGGGGATCCCCGTGAGAATCCCACCGTCGTCGTCGAAGAACGCCGCCGGCACGGCCAGCACGCCGTCCCGCTTGATCGCCAGCAGCTGGCGGTCACGCAGCAGCTGGTGGACCCGGGTGATCACCAGGCCGAGCTGCTTCGCCACGTCGACCAGTTGCAGCACGGGTACGGAGCGGTCGAGGACGTCTTCGCTGTAAGGGATAGCACTCACGCCGCTAACGTTATCGGGTTCGCGGCGGCGGCCACGAGGGGCCGTCGGGTGTCACCGCGGCGAGCCGCGCAGTGTCACCGCGGCGAGCCGCGCGGGTGTCACCGCGGCGAGCCGCGCAGTGTCACCGCGGCGAGCCGCGCGGGTGTCACCGCGGCGAGCCGCGCAGTGTCACCGGGTGGTTCGTGCGCTGGCTACGATCGACAGAGGCGAACCCGGCGGCCCGACCCGTCGTACGCCGCACCTACGCAGGAATCGACGGCACGAACACGGGGGTACACCGGGTGAGCTCTGGAGGCGACCGCCTGATCGGCACGGTGCTCGAACGGCGCTACCGCATCGAGGCACCGATCGCCCGTGGCGGCATGTCCACCGTGTACCGAGGCACGGACCTGCGGCTCGACCGTCCGGTGGCGGTAAAGGTCATGGATCCGCAGTTCGCCGCAGATCCGCAGTTCCTTGCTCGGTTCGAGTTCGAGGCGCGGTCGGTGGCCCGGTTGACCCATCCGGGTCTGGTGGCGGTGTACGACCAGGGGCAGGACGGGGACCACGTCTTCCTGGTGATGGAACTCGTCGAGGGCGGCACGCTGCGCGAACTGCTGCGCGAACGGGGCCCGATGCCGCCGCACGCGGCGGCCGCCGTCGCGGCGCCGGTGCTGGGGGCGCTGGCGGTGGCGCACCGCGCCGGCCTGGTGCACCGCGACGTCAAGCCGGAGAATGTGCTGATCTCCGACGCCGGAGAGGTGAAGATCGCCGACTTCGGGCTCGTGCGCGCGGTCGCCGCGGCGACGACGACGTCGCGCAGCGTCATCCTGGGTACCGCCGCCTATCTGTCGCCGGAGCAGGTGACCACGGGCACCGCCGACGCACGTAGCGACGTGTACGCCACCGGGATCCTGCTGTTCGAGATGCTCACCGGGCGCACCCCGTTCACCGGCGACACGTCGCTCTCGGTGGCCTATCAGCGGGTCGACAGGGATGTCCCGGACCCCGGTTCCCTCATCGACGGGGTCCCGGAGCAGTTCGACGAGCTGGTCCGGCACGCCACCGAGCGGGAGCCGGGTGAGCGGTTCCCGGACGCCGCGGCGATGGCGGCGGCGTTGAGCGACGTCTGTGACGTCCTGGCGCTGCCCCGCTACCGGGTGCCCGCACCGCGACGGTCCGCGCAGCATCTTTCGGCCGTCGCAGAACCGGCGACGGCCGCGGTGGATCCGGCACCGCCGACCGTGGCGGTGCGCGCCGCGGCTCCACCCTCGCGGCCGCTGCCACCGCCCGCGATGCCGCCGCCGGGACCGGCCGCCCAGCTCGCCCCCGTGGGCCCGCAGCACACGAAGGTCGTCACCCAGCAGCACCCGCGGGCCGAGCTGTCGGGGCCGCAGGCCGAGCCCGCTCGGGTCCCGGTAGCCGATTTCGCCGCCGAGCGCCGACGTAACCGGCGGACGACCCTGCTGTGGCTGCTGGCGATCCTGGTGCTGGCCCTGGCCGTCGGTTTCGGCGGGTGGTGGCTCGGATCCGGGCGGATGACCACCGTGCCCAGCGTGCTCGGAGCCGATCGGGACACCGCGATCGCGGCGCTGCAGGCGGCCGAGGTGACACCCGAGGTGCGAGGCGAGTACTCCGACGAGGACTCCGTCGACACCGTGCTCGGCACCGACCCGGAGGCGGGCAGCCGGGTCGCCCGGGGTGAGGAGGTGGTGCTGCTCGTCTCGCTGGGCCGGCCGACCGTGCCCACGATCGTCGGTGGCGGCGACCGCGACGTCGTGGAGCAGGAACTGCGCAACCGGACCCTCGTCCCCGTGGACGGCGGCACCGCCTACAGCACGGCCGTCGAGGAGGGCGGGGTCGCGGCCCTCGATCCGGCGCCCGGCACGGTCCTGCCGGTGGGAGCGGAAGTCGAGGTGATCGTCAGCAAGGGGTCCCCGCCGGTGGATGTGCCCGACGTCGCGGGCCGCTCGGTCGACGAGGCCCGGCGGGCCCTGGACACGGTCGGCCTCACGGTGCGCGAGACGCGGGAGGTGTTCGATGCGGAGGTCGACGCGGGACGGGTGGCGGGCACCGACCCTGCGGTCGGGAACCGGGTCAACGCCGGCGGCAGCGTCACGCTGCTGGTGTCGAACGCGGTGAAGGTGCCCTCGCTGCTGGGCCGCACGGTCGCCGCGGCACGCGACGAACTCGGCCGGCTGGGGCTGGACGTGGAGGTGCGCCAGTTTGCGGGCTCCGACCGTTCGGTGGTGATCGGTCAGAGCCCGGGTGCGGGCGACCGGGTCGAGCCGGGCGGCACGGTGACTCTCACCGCACTGCCCTGAGACACCTGAGACCCGGCCGCTCCGCGAGGGTCAGCCGCGGAGCATCTCCGCGACCAGGAACGCCAGCTCCAGCGACTGCTGGGTGTTCAGGCGCGGGTCGCATGCGGTCTCGTAGCGGCCGTGCAGGTCGATGTCGGAGATGTCCTGCGCGCCGCCGAGACATTCGGTGACGTTCTCACCGGTGAGTTCGATGTGGATGCCGCCCGGATGGGTGCCCAGGGCGTTGTGCACCTCGAAGAAGCCCTGCACCTCGTCGACGATCCGGTCGAAGTGCCGGGTCTTGTAACCCGTGGACGCCTCGTGGGTATTGCCGTGCATCGGGTCGCACTGCCAGATGACCTGGTGACCGGTCGCCTGCACCGTGGCGATGATCGGGGGCAGCAGATCGCGCACCTTCGCGTGCCCCATCCGGGAGATGAGGGTCAGCCGGCCCGGCTTGTTGGTGGGATCGAGCCGCTCGACGTACTCGGCCGCCATCTCGGGTGTGGTGCTGGGGCCGATCTTCAGGCCGATCGGGTTGGCCAGCAGTTCGGCGAAGGCGATGTGGGCGCCGTCGAGCTGGCGGGTGCGGTCACCGATCCACAGGAAGTGCGCCGACAGGTCGTACAGCCGGGGGTGCCCGTCGGCGTTGTCGAGCCGGAGCATGGCCCGCTCGTAGTCGAGGACCAGCGCCTCGTGGCTGGCGTAGATGGTGGCGGCCTTCAGGTTGGGATCGACGACCCCGCACGCGTCCATGAAGCGCAGGCCGCGGTCGATCTCGGAGGCGAGGGCCTCGTACCGCGCGCCGGCCGGGGAGGATGCGACGAACTCCCGGTTCCAGTCGTGCACCCGGTGCAGGTCCGCCTCGCCGGCGGCGGTGATGGCCCGGACCAGGTTCATCGCGGCGCTGGCGTTGGCGTAGGCGCGGATGAGTCGGGACGGATCGTGCGCGCGCACGGCGGCATCGGCGACCAGCGAGTTGATCATGTCGCCCCGGTACGACCGCAGCCCGAGCGCGTCGACGTCCGACGACCGCGGTTTGGCGTACTGTCCGGCGATCCGCGCGACCTTCACGACCGGCAACGACGCGCCGTAGGTCAGCACGACGGCCATCTGCAGCAACGTGCGGATGTTGGCCTTGATGTGCGGCTCGGTGTTGTCGGCGAAGGTCTCGGCGCAGTCACCGCCCTGGAGCAGGAAGGCCTCCCCCCGCGCGACCGCGGCGAGGTGGTTCTGCAACTCCTCGACCTCGCGGGCCACGGTGATCGGCGGCACGCTCTCGAGCACGGTGCGCATCGCCGACGCCTGGTCCTCGGGCCAGCTCGGCTGCTGCAGGGCGGGCTTGGCCAGGGCCGCGTCCAGCCTTTCGCGCAGCTCGGCGGGGAGCGGCGGAAGGGTCGGCAAGCGGTCGATCGGCACATCGACAGTCCAGTTCACACCACCAGGATATGGCCCCGGCGGGACGAGGGGCACGCACCCCCGGGTGGGTCGATGCCACATCCCGTCCCGCCGACCCCGTTCGGCGGCCGCGGCACCCGGTTCAGCGGTACAGCCGTGCGGCTTCGATCGCCTCGAACTTGGCGAGGTTGTGGCGGGCGTCGGCGAGGGCGTCGTGGTTGTCGTCCGGCACCGGCGGCAGGGGGGGCTTGCCGTGCTGCTCCCAGTGCTGGCGCAGCTCGCGGGTGAATTTGGGCAGCGCGTCGGGCAGTTCGGGCATGGTCCCCCAGAGCTGGACGAGCGCGACGTGGTCGTAGGCCCCGAGCCAGGCCCACAGTTCGGGCTGGATGCCCGGCCGCGGGATCAGGAAGGACATCAGGTCGTCGCGGATGCGGGTCCGGGACTTCCAGGCGGGATGCGCCGGGGGCGGCAGCTTCGGCAGCACGTGCCGCCGCACCCAGGGCCCGGCCCGCTCGGGGTCGAACTCCGTCGACACCGCATAGAATTCACGCCCGTCCTCGCAGGCGACACCGATCGACACGAGCTCGATGGTGCGACCATCCTCGATGAACTCGCAGTCGTAGAAGTAACGCACGTGCGCACATTATGCCCGGCCGCGTCCGGGCGGGTGTCCCCGGCGTCCGGCGTCAGCCGGCCTGTGTGTCGGGCAGGCGGTCGGCGGCCGTGGCGGCCGCGTCCTCTTCGGCGGGCCGGTTCTTCAGGGTGGCCGCGTAGATGTCGACGTACTGCTGGTCCGACAGGCGCATCAGCGCGTACATCACCTCGTCGGTGACGGTGCGCTCGACGAAACGGTTGCCGCCCATGCCCTCGAAACGGGCGAAGTCGATCGGTTCCCCGATGCGGACCGTCACCTTGGCCGGCTTCCACATCTTCGACCCGATGGGGTTCATCTCGTCGGTGCCGATCATCGCGACCGGGATGACCTTGACGCCGGTCTGCAGGGCCAGCCGGGCGATGCCGGTCTTGCCCTTGTAGAGGCGGCCGTCCGGCGACCGGGTGCCCTCCGGGTAGATACCGAGCAGCTTGCCCTGGGAGAGAACGCGGACGCCGGCGTTGAGGGCGTCCTGCGCGGCGTCGGCGCCGGTGCGGTCGATCGGGACCTGCCCGACCGCGGAGAAGAACCAGCGCTGGAACCGGCCCTTGAGTCCGGGGCCGGTGAAGTACTCGCTCTTGGCGAGGAAGGTGATGCGCCGCGGTACCACCAGCGGAAGGAAGAAGGAGTCGAGGACGGCTTTGTGATTACTGGCGAGGATCGCGGGGCCGTCGGTCGGGATATTCTCCGCCCCTTCGATTTTCGGCCGCCCCATGAGCCACAGCAGCGGCCCCAGCAGGACGTACTTGAAAAGCCAATACCACATGGCGTCCTTCCCCGTCTCCGAAATGCGCAGGCAGATCGTGCCTGCCGGTCGACTCTACGACGGCGGGGTGTCGCCGTGCACACCGTGGCACGCCACGGTCCCGCCTCACATCGATGGACGTGACGAGCATCTCAGCCGCCTGGTCCGTTTCGTCCGGACCGGGACGATGCGCGGGCGAGGTCGGCGGCACCCACCAGGCCGGCGGCGTCGCCGAGGTGCGCGGCGCGGACCCGGGCGAGCGGCCGGTGACCACGCCCGGTCAGGGCCGCCGCGTAATGACCGCGGGCGTCGTCGAGGAACAGAGACGCCGACCCCGACACCCCGCCCGCGATCACGACCAGTTCCGGGTCGTAGAGGTCGGCGACCATCGCCAGGCCCAGCCCGAGCCAGCGGGCGAACTCGGCCATCGCCGCGACGGCGAGCGGGTCGCCGTCCTGTGCGGCCCCGGCGATCCGTCGTCCGGTCAGTGCCCCGGGATCCGCCGCGACGTCGCGGGTGAGCGGGGAGGACCGGTCGGGGCCTGCCGCGAGCAATTCGATCGCCGTGTCGACCAGCGCGGTACCACTGCAGTACCGCTCCCAGCAGCCCCGCTTCCCGCACGCGCAGGGCCGCCCGTCGGGAACCACCTGCAGGTGCCCGAGTTCGGGGGCGATGCCGTGCGCGCCCCGGAACAGCACACCCTCCAGGAGCAGGGCGGCGCCGATGCCGGTGCCGATGGCCACCAGCACGGTCGTGCGGACACCGGCGGCCGCGCCGAACCGGTACTCGGCCCACGCCGCGGCGTTGGCGTCGTGCTCGAGGACCACCGGCAGGCCGATCCGCGCGCTCATCCGCTCGGCCACGGGCACGTCCGCCCACGGCAGGTGCGGGGCGAAGCGGACGACGCGACGGTCGGCGGTGAGGAATCCGGCGACGGCGAGGCCGACCGCGGTGACCTCGTTGCGTCCCGCCAGGTGGGTGACGGTGCGGTCGAGGGCATCCTCGAGGGCGCGGCCCGAGTGCGGGGTCGGCGCCCGGACGGTGTCGACGACGGACCCGGTGCCGTCGACGACGGCCGCGCGGATGCTGGTGCCGCCCACGTCGATTCCGATCGTGAGTCGATCCGTGCTCACGGTGTGGGTCCGATCAGCGCCGGATCGTGACCGAGATCGGCACGAACGCGCCGCTGCGGCCGGGAGCCGGGGGCGGGGTCTGCGGACCCGGGCCGTCGGGGCCGGGCCCCGGGGACGGAAGGTACCGGGCGAGCAGGTCCCGCAGCAGGGCGATCAGGGCCGCGATCTGGGTGGCGAGGCGGGTGAGGAGCTCGTGCGGCTCGCCCCGCACCGCGGCCGCGACGGCGCACAGCGGGCACCAGCTGCAGTCGCTCGCCGCCGAGGCCGGCGCGGCGGCCGGGTCCTCGGTCGTCGCGCCGGGCGCGGGCCGGGTGGGCGGCGGTGCCGGTTCGGCGAATCGCTGCACCGTCTGTTCGAGCCGGTCGAGGACGGCGTCGGCCAGCGCCCGAAGTTCGGCGACGAGGACGTCGTGATCGGCGCTCACCGCGGCCACACCGCGGGATCGGGACGGAACCGCACCAGCAGGTCGGATCCCTCGAATTCGGCGCCGGAGACGGTGCAGCGGCGCAGACCGGACGCGAGCCGCACCCGGCGACGCATCCCGTCGGCGCCGATCACCAGGTCGTCGTCCACCCGGCCGAGCGTCAGCGATGCCGCGTCCGCCAGCGGCAGATGCATCCGCATCGTGTACACCGCATCCACCCCTGTCCCCGATTCGCGCTGTACCCGTACCTGCTCCACGCCGGAACCCTCCGCCGTATGCGGCGCCACGCCGTCCGGGTACAGCGACTCCGCAAGCGCCGCCAGAGAAGCCAACCCTACCGGTTCGGTGCATCGCTGCTCGCACTCGACCACGGCGACGTCGCCGAGGGTTGTCGCGATCTCCGCCACGATCCGGCGCTGTCCTCCGCGCTGCTCGGCGAGCCAGGCCGCGGCGGGCCCGGCCTCGTCCGCCGGGAGGTCCGGGACGGTCCGATTGACGAGCACGCGCGCGAGCCGCAGACCGGACAGGGCCGTCCAGGACCGCAACCGCCGCGCCTCGGCGAAGCCGAGCCGATCTGCGGTGGCGACGAGGTCGACCGAGGTGCGGGAGTGGTCGGCGAGCAGGTCCCGCACGGTCGCGGTGTGGTCGACGACGCGGTCGACGAGGGCCACCACCAGGGCCAGACGCGGGTCGGCACCCGTCGCCGCGACGATGCGGCTGTGCCGGGGCCAGATCCGCTCGATGTACTCCGACACCGTCGCCGGCGCGGCGAGCGTACGGAAGGCATCCGCGGACGCGGGGAGGTCGACGATCACCGCGTCCCAGCGTCCCGTGTCGGCGAGCCGGGCGACCTCGCCGAGGGCGAGGATCTCCTGCACGCCGGGCAGCCCGGTGACTTCCTCGGGTGCCGGGATGCCGAACCGGTCGCCGTGCTCGTGGGCGCCGCCTGCGGCGGCGAGCACGGCCAGGAGTGCGAAGCGCTGCTCGAGCAGTGCGAGCGAATCGATCTCCAGCGCGTCGAGGCCGTCGGTGACCGTCACGATGCGCGCGTCGACGGATCCCGGCGTCGCCGGGTCGACGGCGAACACGTCCGTCAGCGAGTGCGCTTGATCGAGCGAGACCACGAGCGTGCGAACTCCGGAACGGGCCGACGCGAGGGCGGTGGCCGCCGCGAGGGTCGTCTTCCCGGTGCCTCCCTTGCCGACGAACAGCTGCACGGCGGCGGGGCCGGGCCGCCCGGCGTGCCCGCTCAGCCTTCCACCCGCTTCTTGAGTTCCTTCAGCGCGGTGTCGGTGATTACCTTCTCGGCCTTGCGTTTGAACAGTCCGATCATCGGGATGGTCAGGTCCACCGTCAGCTCGTAGTACACGGTGGTGCCACCCTCCGGCCCTTCGGTCAGGATGTAGGAGCCGAACTGGGCCTTCTGGATCTCGCCCGCGACGAGCTCCCAGCTGACCGACCGGCCGTCCGAGGCCCACTGATAGACCAGCTCGTACGTGTCGCGCACCACCCCCGCGTCGAGCACGAACCGGACCCGCTCCGCGCGTCCACCGGACTCGACGGCGAGCACTTCCACGGACTTCGCCGCCGACACCCAGGCGGGGTACGCGTCGAAGTCGGCGATCACGGCCATCACCCGATCGGACGGAGCATCGATGGTGATCGACCTCTTGGTCTTCTCGGCCATGCGACGAACGCTTCCTTTCCCTCTGGCCCCGCCGTCCGTCCCACCGGTCGGCACATGCGGGAACCGTTGTCTCTCACACCGTAGTAGTTCCGGTGGGGGCTCGCCGCCCGCAGGTGCACGGGCGTCGGATCAGGGATTTCCGTCCCGGGGCGGTTCGCCGGCGGCGCGTCCGGCGTCGAGCCGCCGCTTGACGTCGAAGGTCATGGCCTTGCCGGCGACGCGACGCCGGTGGTTCATCGTGGCGAGGTCGAGTTCGCCCACCCGCTCCGGCGGTACCCCGGTCGGTTCGCAGTGCAGGAAGTAGTGCACGATCGCGCCGTCGAGCATCGGCTCGAGCCAGACCTCCATCGTGCCGTTCAGCGCGCCGGCGACCGACCATCGGATGCCCTTGTCGGCCCGGTCCTCGCGGACCGTCAAGGCCAGGTCGGGCCACCACGAACGCCAGCGGCGGGGCTCGGCGATCTCGGCCGCGATCTGCCGCGGTGCCGCGGCTACGAAGGTCTGATCGGCCACCTGAATGCTGCTCACGGGGAAAGCTTCACACACCGCCCGTTCCGGCTCGTCCAGGGGTGCGGGTCGGTCGGCACGGGAGCCGGCCGGAACGTCAGGCCAGCAGGCGCCGAAGTTTCGCACCGAGCACGTCCCACCGCCATTCGGTGCCGACCCAGGCGCGGCCCGCCGCGCCCATCGCTGCCGCCCGGTCGCGGTCGGTGAGAATGTCGGCGACCGCGCCCGCGACCGCCGCGACCGACGTGCCGTCGACGACGATCCCCGTCTCCCCTTCGCGTACGGTCTCCGGCGCACCGCCGGACCGGCCCGCCACCACGGGCACCCCGGTGGCGGACGCTTCGAGGTAGACGATCCCGAGACCCTCGACGTCGAGGCCGGCGCCGCGGGTACGGCACGGCATCGCGAACACGTCCGCGACGGTGTGGTGGGCGGCGAGTTCGGCAGCCGGTACCCCGCCGGTGATCACGACATGGTCTTCGACCCCTACCGCGCGAACCAGAGCCCGGAGGTGGTCGTGGTACGGGCCGCCGCCGACGATCACGAGCACCGCCCCGTCGACGCGGCGGCGGATCTCCGGCAGCGCACGGATGAGCATGTCCTGGCCCTTGCGGGGCACGAGCCGGGACAGGCACAGCACCGTGGGCCGGTCACCGAGCCCGTACCGGGCGCGCAGTTCCGCGCGAGCGGCGGGGTCCGGCCGGAACACCTCGGTGTCCACGCCGGACGGCAGATGCTCGAGACCCGCGCCGGGCCCGAACGCCGAGGCGAATCGACCGCGGGTGTATCGGCTGACGTAGGTGACGGCGTCGGTGTGGTCACCGATGCGGCGCAGCGCCTGCCGCCCGGCGGGCACCATCGACCAGCCCACCTCGTGCCCGTGGGTGCTGGCCAGGATCCGGCGGGCGCCGGCTCGGCGCAGCACGGGCGCGAGCAGGGCGAGCGGCGCCGCGGCGCCGAACCACACGTTCTCGCAGGCTCGGCCGGCCATCAGCCGGGTGGCCCGCCGCGCCACTGCGGGGGTCGGCAGCATCAGGGTCGTGGGGTGGCGGACAACTTCGAAGGGTTGCCGGGCGTCGAACTTCACGTGGCTGTCGCCGCGCCATCGCGGGGCGTACACGACGAGCTCGTCCGGGGGCAACTGGGACGCGAACGCCTGCAAGTAGGACTGGATCCCCCCGGGCCGGGGCGGAAAGTCGTTGGTGACCAGCAGCGTTCGGGACATGCGCTCACCGTAGGCGGTACCGCGGCGGACGCCGACGCCGGGTCAGCGGACGCGGGCCGCCACCTGCGCCTCGAGCCAGGTCCGCCATCGGACGACGAGTTGTTCCGCATCCGAGCCGAGCACGTCGCCGAGGGCGGCGTCGAGTTCCGCGGCGTCGACAGGCCCGGCGGCGAGCCGCCGGTACAGGGCGGTGAGACGATCGCCGCCGAACTCCTCGGCGACGAACGTCGCAATCGACCACGCGCTCTCGTAGGCCAGACGCGCACCGTCGCCGGCGAAGTCGGCGTCCGCGGGCAGCGCGGTGGGCGCCCCGCGCTCGGCGACGGCGGCGGCGAGGGTGGGCGCGATCGTGCCGAGGGCATCGTCGGCGTTGCGGTAGCCCACGTAGTCGGCGTAGCCCTCGAGGATCCACAACGGGGATCCGTCTACGGTGTCGGTGCGGGCCGCGACGTGGGTCAGTTCGTGGCGCAGGATCGCCCGCAGGCCCGCCGCGTCCAGCCGCTGCTCGGCGGCGGGGCTGAAGACGATGCGCTGGCCGGTGGTCTCACCGCGCTCGTGGTCGACAGCGTCGGACACGGCGACGGCGGCGATCTCCGCGCCGTTGTAGCGGCTGCCGACCTGGGCGGTGAACTCGTCGTGCGAGGCGGTGACGAGCACGAGGGCGCGGCGGGGCCACTCGGTTCCCCACGCTCCGTCCACGGCCTCGACCGCGGCCTCGAGTTCGCCGGCGATGTCCGAGACGAGGGACGAGTGCTCGGGGTGTCCGACGACGAGGGACCGCCCCCCGGCTCCGGTGTCCACGGCCCGGACCAGCAGCGGTCCGTAGTCCCACGGCCCCCGCCAGGTGGTGGTCTCCGCGCCCGGCAGCGGGCGGTCGTCGACGAGGCGCCACTGTTCACCCCGGCGGGCGAGGAGCAGCGTGACGGGCTTGCGCGTCGGTTCGTCGTCGATGCCCTCGACGGCGTAGCGCAGAAGGACGGTGTGGGCGCGGGCCTCGTCGGCGCCGAGGCGGGCCCCGACGTCGTCGGTCACGTCGGTCCCGGGGTCCTGGCCGAGTTCGTAACCGAAGTCCGCCAGCGGCAACGCGGCGAGGGCCTCGGCCCGCCGCACCTCCGCATCGAGCAGTCCCGGGCGGGCCTGCGGGTCCACGAGGGCCGCCAACGCCGCCCGGTCGGCGGAGCGCACGGCCCGCGACCATGTATCGAGCAGCCCCTGCACGGCCGTGCGCGACGCCGGTTCGGCCGGGTCGTCGCCGGGCGTGAACGCGAGCGAGAGTCCGACGGCCACGACCGCGACGATCAGTCCCGCAACGCCGAGCCGCTCCCACCGGCGGCTGCCGGGGGGACGGCGGGACGAATCGGGCGCGGGCACGGCGGCCAGTGTAGGGCGCGCGCACACCGGCGCCGTGGGGGTGGCAGCGCGACGGCCGTCAGTAGCGGCGGGCGTTGTGGAACGGCATCCTGTCCATCGGGGCGACCTTGACGGGCACGCCGTACGTGGAGGCGTGCAGGACGTTGCCGTTGCCCGCGTACAGCCCCACGTGCGAGGCGTCGTCGTAGAAGGTCACGACGTCGCCGGGCTGGAGCTGGTCGCGCGGGACAGGGGTGCCGCCCTGGGCCTGGGCCTGGCTCGAGCGCGGCAGGTTCTTGCCGATCTGCTTGTAGGCCCACACCACGAGGCCGGAGCAGTCGAACTGGGAGGGACCGGTGGCGCCCCAGCTGTAGGGACTGCCGATCCGGGTCATGCCGGCCTGCAGGGCACCGCTCCCACTACCGGGGGCGAGGCCCGACAGGATCTTCTCGGCGTCGAATCCCGGCGGGAACGGCGCGCCGGCCAGTGTGGCCTTCTCCTCGGCGCTCAGGTCGGCGAAGGCGGCGAGCACCTCGTCGATCCGGGCCTCGAGCTCACTCTGCTGCCGCTGCAGATCGTCGCGCACGACCTGAGCCTGCTCGGCCGCGGCACGCGCCTCGTCGACCGAGCGCTGGGACGCCAGCGCGGCCTCCGCGGCGGCCGACGACGCGGTGCGGAATCCGGCGACCTGATCGGCAGTGTCCTGGGCGATGACGTCGAGCGCCGACATCTGGTCGAGCAGCTGCTGGGGCGAGTCGCTGACCATCAGGGCGAACAGCCGGTTGGTGCGGGCACCGCGGTAATTGGCGACGGCGAGCTTGTCCACGGTCGGCCGGAAGACCGCGAGTTCTGCTTCCGCGGCGTCCAGCGCCTCGCGGTCGCGGGCCAGAGCCGCATCGGCGGCGCGCTGGGCCTCGACCTTCGCGTCGAGGTCGATTCCGGCGTTGTGCAGCGCCTCGGTGGTCTGCTCGGACTTGCGTGAGAGCTCGGCGAGCCGCTCCAGGGCGACGGTGGGGCTCTCCCCCACCGGATCGGCTCCGGCCGGGGCGGCCGCGAACGCCACCGTCAGCAGCACCCCGATTGCCACCAGCGCCCGAAGCGACCGTTTCGTCCTGTCCACCACCACGGGACCAGGTCCTTTCGTTCGACATTGCGCGCCCGTTACCCGAAAAATCTCGATCAGGTTACGGAAGGGCATTGGTTCGTGTCTACCCACCGGTAGGTCACGCAGCGCCGGGTAATCGAACCCCCGGAATACCGGCGGGGGCGGCCCGGCATCGACCGGTCCGCCCCCGCTGCGCCACTGCGTGGCAGTCGTCGAGTCGTCGCTCAGTAGCGACGGGCGCCGTCCATCGGCATCGAGCTCACCGGGGCGACCTTCACGGGCTGACCCGAGGTCGACGCGTGGATGACATTGCCGTTGCCGATGTAGATGCCGGAGTGGCTGCCGCCGTAGAAGGACACGACGTCGCCGGGCTGCAGCGCCGAGACGTCCACGGCACGACCGGCGGCGGCCTGGTCGTAGCTGGTGCGCGGCAGGTTCAGGCCGGCCTGCTTGTAGGCCCACTGCACCAGGCCGGAGCAGTCGAACGCGTCCGGGCCCGCGGCGCCGTAGACGTACGGGGCGCCGAGCTTGGTGTGGGCAGCGTCCACGGCGCGCTGTGCGACCGAGGTGACCGGCGCGCTGAAGGGCGCGGCCGGCGCCGGCGCGGCACCCTGCGGGGCCGGCGGGACGAGGTTGGTGACCTCCGGCGGGAGGGTCACGCCGGCCGGCAGCTCGAACGAGCCGACGCCGGGAACGGTGATCGGTTCCGCGAGGGCGGGACCCGCCGAAACAGTGACCGCGCCGAGAGCGAGGGCACCGGCGACGACGGCGCGCCGCACGGTGCGCTTGGAAATCTGAGACGCCACGAGGGGGTTGCTCCATTTCTTCCGTTCGTCCGCCGACCGAGTTAGCTGACGGGTTCGGGCTGGGAAGATCAGCCCTACCCCTCGTTCCGCTGGCGCGGTCGGAGGGGATTCACCCCAGAGGACAGTGGGTCCCCGGCTCGGGCACCCGCTGCGGGTGCGCCGATTAGGCGGTGACCGAGCGGCGTCTCCCCTCTGCTGGTTCGACATCCTCACCGCTTGGTCTCGAAAAGATTACGAAATCGCATCGGAGGATGTCGACCTTCCGCGCCGGGAACGCCGCAGATTGGCTGAATTGTCCGATTCGGGTCCGACGGCCCGGTCCGTTCGATCACGGAAACATAACAGTCGGTTCGCGAGGGGGCACGTCCGCAGTTGCTCGCGGCGCCTCCGGCGGCCGGCGCCTGGAACCCGTCGCGTTGTCGCAGGTCGGAACGGTGATCGCGACCACAGCGACGATCCGAGAAGCCGTCGGGCGGGGCGGCGCATCCCCTCGCGTTGCGGTATCGATACCCCCTCGCGCCGCCGCCCACACCCGGACGGCCGACAGACGGTGTGATCCTCGTCTCCCCGGACCGTTCCGGGTGTCTGCGCCCCGTTCCCGGGGGGTGTCGGACCCGCCCCCTACCCTGACGTCGTGACCGTGCCCCACCGAACCGAGCCCGCCGTCGGGATCCAGCTCGGTTTCGACGAATTGGACACGCCACTGCGGGAGACCACCTTCGTCGTCGTCGATCTCGAGACCACCGGAGGCAGTTCCACGGACGATGCGATCACAGAGATCGGGGCGGTCAAGATCCGCGGTGGCGAGGTGCTCGGCGAGTTCGCCACGCTCGTCGACCCGGGCCGATCGATCCCCCCGAACATCGTGCAGCTCACCGGCATCACCACCGCCATGGTCCGTGCCGCGCCTCGAATCGAGCAGGTCCTGCCGTCGTTCCTCGAGTTCGCCGCCGGATCCGTACTCGTCGCGCACAACGCGGGCTTCGACGTCGGCTTCCTGCGGGCCGCGGCGTCCCGGTCCGAGGTCGCGTGGCCCCGCTTCCAGGTGCTGTGCACGGTCAAGCTCGCGCGCCGCGTCCTCGGCCGGGACGAGGCACCGTCCGTGCGGCTGTCCGCGCTCGCCGAGCTGTTCCGGGTGTCCACCACGCCCACGCACCGCGCCCTCGACGACGCGCGGGCAACCGTCGACGTCCTGCACGCCCTCATCGACCGCGTGGGCAACCAGGGGGTCCACAGCCTCACCGAACTGCGGGACTATCTGCCGGCCGTCACCGCCGAGCAACGCGCCAAACGGTCCCTCGCGGCGCATCTGCCGCGGCGGCCCGGCGTGTACCTGTTCCGCGGACCCTCGGACGAGGTGCTGTACATCGGTACCGCGGTCGACCTGCGCCGGCGCGTGCGCAACTACTTCACCGGTTCCGAGACCCGGCCCCGCCTGAAGGAGATGGTGGCGCTCACCACGCGGATCGATCACGTGGAGTGCGCCCACGCCCTCGAGGCCGGGGTGCGGGAGCTGCGACTGCTCGCCGCGCACGCCCCGCCCTACAACCGTCGCTCCAAGTTCCCCACCCGGGGCTGGTGGATCACCCTCACGGACGAGGCGTTCCCCCGGCTGTCCGTTGTCCGCACACCCACCACGGCGGCCCCGCCCCCGACCGGTGGTGGCACCACCGACGCCGTCGGCCCGTTCTCGTCGCGGGCCGACGCCGTCGCCGTCGCCACCACCGTCGCCGAGTTCTGCCTGCTGCGGACCTGCACCCGCCGCATCCCCCGCTCGAAACGGCACGGCGAGCGCTGCCCTCCGGAGGCCGTGGGGGCCTGCGCCGCCGCCGCGGCCGGGCTGCAGACCCCCGTCGAGTACGCGCGGCAGGTGGACCTCGCCCGGGCACTGCTGCGCGGGGAGGACGACACGCCGCTGCATCGGATGCGCGAGCGCATCGAACATCTCGGCGCCGCCGAACTGTTCGAGAGCGCGGCGCGGCTGCGGGACCGGGCGGCCGACGCCGTGCTCGCGCTTCGCCGGACGCAGCGCCTGGCCGCCCTCGCGGCGGTGGACGAGCTGATCGCCGCCCGCCGGCGCGCCGAAGGCGGCTGGGAGTTCGCGGTGATCCGGGCCGGTCGGCTCGCGGCAGCGGGAGTCGCTCCACGCGGCGTCCCGCCGATGCCCGTCGTCGACGCGATCGCCGCCGCGGCCGAGACCGTGCGCCCGACGACCGCTCCACTGCGGGGCGCGCTCGTCGAGGAACTGGGGCTGCTGGCCCGCTGGCTCCACGACGACGGGGTCCGCATCGTCCGGACCACCCAGGGCTGGTCCGAGCCGCTCCGCGGCGCGGGGGCGTGGGCGCAGTGGGGTGAGCTCGCCCGAACGGCCCGCGCCGGGGCCGAACCGGTCACGATCGCGCACCCCCTACGCTGAGGGCTCGCCCGCACGTCCGTCCCGGAAGCCGAGGAGAGCAATGATCCACGCCATCGTCCTGATCCACGCCGACGCCCACCGCATCCCGGAGACCGCCCAGGCGGTCGCGGACCTGGCCGGCGTCGACAAGGTGTACTCGTGCGCCGGCGACATCGACCTGATCGCGCTGCTGCGAGTGCGCGACCACGAGGAGATCGCCGAGGTGGTCACCCGCGGGATCAACAAGCTCGACGGCGTGACCAGGACGGCGACGCACATCGCGTTCCAGTCGTACTCGAGCGCCGACGTCGAAGCCGGGTTCTCGATCGGGGAATAGGACGGACGCCCCGGCTCGTCGTCGCGCTCAGTCCGCGACGGCGAGCCGGTTGGTCACCTCGACCCAGCGGGCGAGCACCGCTGCCGCGGCGCCCGAGTCCAGCGCCTCGGCAGCCGACTGCATTCCCGCCGCCAGGGCACTGGCGAGCGATCCCTCGAACCCCCGGAAGGCGGCGATCGCCCCGGCGGCGTTCAGCAGGACCGCGTCGCGCACGGGCCCGTGCTCCCCCGCAAGCACCGCCCGCGCGATCACGGCGTTCTCGGCGGCGTCGCCGCCGCGCAGCGCGTCGAGCGGCACCCGGGCGACGCCGAGGTCGGTGGGGTCCAGGCTCACGGTGCTCACGCTGCCGTCCCGGACGACGTACACCGTCGACGTCGTGGAGGTGGTCAGTTCGTCCAGCCCGTCGTCGCCCCGCACGACGAGCGCCGAGTTGCCCCGCTCGGCGAGGACACCGGCGACCGTGCCGATCAGCTCCGGGAAGGCACAGCCGATCAGGCCGGCGCGGGGCCGGGCCGGGTTGGTCAGCGGCCCGAGCACGTTGAACACCGTCGGGATACCGATCTCCTTGCGCGGTGCGGCCGCGAACCGGAGCGCCGGGTGGTAGACGGGGGCGAAGCAGAACCCGATGCCGGCCTCGGCGACCGACTCCGCGACGGCCTCGGGACCGAGGTTGATGTGCACCCCGAGCGCCTCGAGCACGTCCGCGCCACCGCTCTTCGACGATGCCGCCCGGTTGCCGTGCTTGACGACGCGGATGCCGCACGCCGCCACCACCAGCGACGCCATGGTGGAGATGTTGACCGTGTTCGCCCGGTCCCCGCCGGTGCCCACGATGTCGACGACGTCGTCGTCCACCGGCACCAGCCGGGCGTGGCCCAGCATCGAGTCGGCGAGACCGAGCAGTTCCTCGGGCGTCTCACCCTTCATCTTCAGCGCGACGCCGAACGCGGCGATCTGCGCGGCCGTGGCGTTGTCGGACATGATCTCGTCCATTGCCCACTGGGCCTCCGCACGCGCGAGGTCGCGTCCGGCGGTGAGCGCACCGAGGACCGCCGGCCAGCTCCGGGCCACCGCATCCGCCTGTCGTCCAGCGTTCATCGCACCTGCCCTCGCCGCATCTCGCTCCTCGGTGCGCCGCCGTCGTCGGCGGCGCATGCCGGAAGAGCTTAGCCAGCGCCGATCTCCGGCTGCAGGGCGTCCCACCCGAGCGCGGTACCGCCGAGCCGTTGCGCCAGGCCGGCCATCCGCGACCGCTCCTGCGAACAGTGCAGCGCATCGAGCACCTGCACTCGCTGCAACAGAACGGCCTCGAGGCCGGGCCCGGCCGGGTTCGCCGGCTGCGCCGGGGCGTACCCGTCCTGCGCGGCCAGGACGATCGCCCGCTCCACGGAATCGGCCGGCAGCTCGAGGTGGTGGCGCAGCACGGCCTCCGCCTCCGGCGACCAGGGCGGTTCGGTCGCCGCGCCCCGGTCGAGGGCGGTCGAACAGGCCTCGACGTCGTCGAAGGACGAGACCACCACCACCAGGTCCGGCCGCGCCGGATCCAGGGGCTCCGGACGCCTGCGCGAGAACGCTCGCCGGACCCGGCCCCACACCCCTCCGCCACTGCTCATCGCACCACGATCCCACGCGCCACGGGCGGTGCACGACCGCCCCTGGAAAATGCGATCGCACGGCGCCCACCAGCGAAGACGCGCCGATTTCGGCCCCGATTGCCCACGAGTTACTACGAGCAGTCATACTTGCGAACGTGACGAGCGCAGTAGGGACTTCAGGAACTGCAATCACCCAGCGCGTGCACTCGCTGAACCGGCCCAATCTGGTCAGCGTCGGCACCATCGTGTGGTTGTCCAGTGAGCTCATGTTTTTCGCAGGGCTCTTCGCCATGTACTTCGTGGCGCGGGCGCAGGCCGACGGCAACTGGCCGCCGGAGCCTGTCCACCTCAATCTGGCGTTGGCGGTGCCGGTCACCCTCGTGCTGATCGCCTCCTCCTTCACCTGCCAGATGGGTGTGTTCGCGGCCGAACGCGGCGATGTGTTCGGCCTCCGGCGGTGGTACATCATCACCCTCGTCATGGGCACGTTCTTCGTGCTCGGCCAGGGCTTCGAGTACACCCAGCTGGTCGCGGAGGGCGTGACGATCTCCAGCATGGTGTGGGGTTCGGTCTTCTACATCACGACCGGCTTCCACGGCCTGCACGTCATCGGCGGCCTCGTCGCCTTCGTGTTCCTCCTCGTGCGCACGAGGGTCAGCAAGTTCACGCCGGCGCAGGCCACCGCGGCGATCGTCGTCTCTTACTACTGGCACTTCGTCGACATCGTGTGGATCGCGCTGTTTGCCACGATTTATTTCATCCGTTAGCCAGCTGAACGCCCAGGCAGCCCCCTGACGTCCAGTCCGTCCCGACATACCAAAGGGATACAGATGAGTTCATCCCCACCTCTCGCTTCCGAGGGTGACATGCCCGGTCAGTCCGCGGCCGCGTCCGCCAAGTCCCGCCGTCAGCGCAAGCTGCGCCGCCGCGTCACCGGTGCGCTGGTGCTCGCCCTCGGCCTGCTCAGCGCCGGCTTCCTCGCCTCCGCGCTGACTCCCGCGCCGCAGGTGGCGACGGCGAACGAGGACCAGTCGGCCCTGATCCGCGAAGGCAAGCAGCTCTACGAGACCTCCTGCGTCACGTGCCACGGCGCCAACCTGCAGGGTGTGCAGGACCGCGGCCCCAGCCTGATCGGTGTCGGCGAGGCGGCCGTGTACTTCCAGGTCTCCACCGGCCGCATGCCGATGATGCGCAACGAGGCCCAGGCCGTGCGCAAGACGCCGAAGTTCGACGCGGCCCAGACGGACGCCCTCGGCGCGTACATCCAGGCCAACGGCGGCGGCCCCACGCTCATCCGCGACGAGAACGGTGAAATCGCGCAGTCCTCGCTGCGCGGCGACGACGTCGCCCGCGGCAGCGAGCTGTTCCGCCAGAACTGCGCCTCGTGCCACAACTTCACCGGCCGTGGCGGCGCGCTGTCGTCCGGAAAGTTCGCGCCCGTGCTCGACCCGGCGAACGAGCAGCAGATCTACACCGCGATGCTGACCGGTCCGCAGAACATGCCCAAGTTCTCCGATCGTCAGCTCACGCCGGAGGAGAAGCAGGACATCATCGCCTACGTCAAGGCGTCCGGCGAGACGAACAGCCCCGGCGGATACGGCCTGGGCGGTTTCGGCCCCGCCTCCGAGGGCCCGGCGATGTGGGTGGTCGGGATCGTCGCCGTCGTCGGTGCGGCACTGTGGATCGGAGCAAGGTCATGAGTGGCGGCGAAACGCCGAACAAGCACACGATCGAGAACCTCGATCAGATGAGCCGCGACGACCTCGTCGCGCTCGGCACCAACCTCGACGGCGTGGACGTGGCGTTCCGCAAGGACCGCTGGCCCGTCGCGGGGACGCGCGCCGAGAAGCGCGCGGAACGGAACGTCGCCTTCTGGTTCGGGCTGGCGGGTGTGTCGGCTGTCGCGTTCATCGCGGTCTTCATCTTCTGGCCGTGGGAGTACCAGGGCCCCGGTGAGGACAACTACACGCTGTACAACCTGTACACGCCGTTGCTGGGCCTGACCCTGGGTCTGGCGATCCTCGGCGTCGGCGTCGGCGCGGTGCAGTTCACCAAGAAGTTCATCCCGGAGGAGGTGTCGATCCAGGATCGGCACGACGGAGTCTCTTCGGAGGTCGATCGGCGGACGATCGTCGCCGAGCTCTCCGACTCGCTGGACACCTCCACGCTGCCGCGTCGCAAGCTGATCAAGCGCACGGCGCTGTTCGGTGGCGGCGCGCTCGGCCTCGGTCTGATCATGCCGCTCGGCGGTCTGATCAAGAACCCCTGGGCCGAGGGCGACGACTCGCCGCTGTGGGTCTCGGGCTGGACCCCCCGGTACCCGGGCGAGACGATCTACCTGCGCCGCGACACCGGACGCCCGAACGACATCGTCCTGGTCCGCGCGGAGGACCTCGATGCCGGCGGCATGGACACCGTGTTCCCCTTCCGCGAGTCGGACCGCGGTGACGAGCACGCCCTCCTCGAGGGCCTGCGTGGCATCCGCAACGCCGTCATGCTGATCCGTCTCCGCCCCGAGGACACGGCGAGGGCGATCAAGCGCAAGGGTCAGGAGAGCTTCAACTACGGCGACTACTTCGCCTACTCGAAGATCTGCACCCACCTGGGCTGCCCGACGTCGTTGTACGAACAGCAGACCAACCGCATCCTGTGCCCCTGCCACCAGTCGCAGTTCAATGCTCTGGAGTACGGCAAGCCCCTGTTCGGTCCTGCTGCTCGCGCACTGCCGCAGTTGCCTATTACAGTGAACGAAGAGGGCTTCCTCGTCGCCAACGGTGACTTCATCGAGGCTCTCGGTCCGGCATTTTGGGAGCGTCGCCCGTGAGTACTGCAACACCGTCCCGCGCCGCCCACGCGGCGGAGAACATCGACTCGCGCTATCACCCGGCGGCCGGGCTGCGGCGTCAGATCAACAAGGTGTTCCCCACCCACTGGTCCTTCCTCCTGGGTGAGATCGCCCTGTACAGCTTCGTGATCCTGCTGATCTCGGGCGTGTACCTGACGTTGTTCTTCGATCCGTCCCTCGCGCACGTCACCTACGACGGCGCCTACACCCCCCTGCGCGGCGTCACGATGTCGCGTGCGTACGAGACGACCCTGGACATCTCCTTCGAGGTGCGCGGCGGCCTGTTCGTCCGGCAGATCCACCACTGGGCCGCGCTGATGTTCGCCGCGTCGATCATCGTGCACCTGCTGCGCGTGTTCTTCACCGGTGCGTTCCGCCGTCCGCGTGAAGCGAACTGGGTGATCGGCTCGCTGCTGCTGATCCTGGCGATGTTCGAGGGCTTCTTCGGCTACTCGCTGCCCGACGACCTGCTCTCCGGCACCGGCCTGCGCGCCGCGCTGTCCGGCATCACCATCAGCATCCCGGTGATCGGCACCTGGATGCACTGGCTGATCTTCGGCGGCGACTTCCCCGGCATGCTCATCATCCCGCGCCTGTACGTCGCGCACGTGCTGCTGATTCCGGGCATCATCCTCGCCCTGATCGCAGCCCACCTCGCCCTGGTCTGGTACCAGAAGCACACCCAGTTCCCCGGCCCCGGCCGTACCGAGCAGAACGTCGTCGGTGTCCGGATCCTGCCGGTGTTCGCGGTCAAGTCCGGTGCGTTCTTCGCCATCACCTTCGCAGTGCTGGCGCTGATGAGCGGTCTGCTGCAGATCAACCCGGTCTGGAACATCGGACCGTACAACCCGTCGCAGGTGTCCGCCGGCTCGCAGCCCGACATCTACATGATGTGGACGGACGGTCTGGCCCGTATCTGGCCGGCATGGGAGATCTATCTCTTCGGCCGCTACACGATCCCCGCGGTGTTCTGGATCGCAGTGATCATGGGCCTGGTCTTCACGGTGCTCATCGCCTACCCGTGGATCGAGAAGAAGTTCACCAAGGACGACGCGCACCACAACCTGCTGCAGCGTCCGCGGGACGTGCCGGTCCGGACCGCAATCGGCGCGATGGCTCTGACGTTCTACGCCATCGCGACCATCATGTGCATCAACGACATCATCGCCTACAAGTTCGACATCTCGCTGAACGCGATGACGTGGATCGGCCGCATCGGCATCCTGCTCGGCCCGCCGCTCGCCTACTACCTGACCTACCGGTTCTGCCTGGGCCTGCAGCGCAGCGACCGTCAGGTGCTCGAACACGGCATCGAGACGGGCATCGTCCGTCGCCTGCCGCACGGCGAGTACATCGAGATCCACCAGCCGCTCGGCCCGGTGGACGAGCACGGCCACCCGATTCCGCTCGAGTACCAGGGTGCTCCGGTACCGAAGCGCATGAACAAGCTCGGCACCGCCGGCAAGCCCGGTGCGGGTAGCTGGTGGAGCGCGGACCCGGCCGAGGAGGCGACGGCACTCGAGGCCGCGCACCACGAGGCCGAGGTCGAGCAGCGCGCCATCCTGAGCGAGTACCAGACGCGCGTCCACGGCACCACGGACGGCGACGGCAAGGCGCACTGACGGTCGCCCCGAGTCCGACACCACGGGAGGGGCCCCGAACCGGGAACGGTTCGGGGCCCCTCCCGTTTCTCCGTGGTCCTCTGCGGCTTCGTTCCTCACCACTCCACTGCCGGCACGACGGCGAGCGCCACTTCGACGGGATCGCCGCCGTAGTACATCACGCCGTGGTACATCGAGCAGCCCGCCGGCCCGTAGATCCGCCGTGGCCACAGGGAGCCTGGCGGCGGGTGGGCGTGAGGGCTCTCGGCCGGAATCGCGTGTGCAGCTCCGGCGAGGTACACCGGATCACCGCCGAATCCGGGGCCGGGGAAGTGCCGGACGGGTCGCCCCTGGCCGATTGCCGGTCCCCCATCGTCAGCAGCACCCGTCGCGCGGGATCCGGGCGCAGACCTGGCCGCGCTCGGAACCAGCGGTCGACGTACTGCACGAGGCGGCGTACGCCCTCGTCACCGGTGCGGTCGCGGACGTTCGGGCGGGTCGGCACAGTGGCACGCCGCGAACCTACCTGGTCGACCCCGGCGTCGATCCGTTTCCGAGCGCGCCGTGGGACGAGTGCCCGGATAATACCGGCCGGATCGCGAGGCGAGCCGCCGCGCGCAGCGAAAGCGCCCCAGCCTCAGCAGTCCGGGCGCGGATAGACCTCGGGGCGGCCTCACCACATGGTGAGGCCGCCCCGAGGCGTCGGATCTACGCGCTGTGCGCGCTCAGTGCTTCTCGGGTCCGACGTGGTACTCGAACACCAGGCCGGCCGCGGCAGCGAGGATCAGGACCACGGCGAGCACGATCAGCCACGGCTGGAAGAAGGCCAGCGCGATGGCGGCGAAGGCAGCAGCCCCGGCCAGCAGGATCGGCCAGTAGCTACCCGCACTGAAGAAGCCCAGGTCGCCTGCGCCATCGCTGATCTCGGCCTCCTCGTAGTCCTCCGGACGGGTGTCGAGGCGACGGGCCACGAACCGGAAGTAGGTGCCGACGATGAGCGTCAGGCCGGCGGAGAGCACGATCGCCGTCAGGCCGGCCCACTCGATGCCCGTGCGGGACAGGCCGGTGAACACTCCGTACACGATGGCGACGAGCACGAAGAACACCGTCACGACTTCGAAGAGCTTGGCTTCGATCTTCATATCAGCTTGTCCTTGGTCGGAGGTTTACCGGTCAGTTGCCCGCGGTGACGACACCACTGGCCGCGCGGTCGGTGCGGTCGGTCTTGAACGGGGTGGTGGACGTCGCGACCGGGGACTCGCCGATGCGCTCGAGCGCCTGCGCGTTGGTCAGGCCCTCGCCACCGTCCTCGACGGGCTTGCGGAGCTCGATGTACTCCGCGAACCGCTCCGGGCTCACGGCGCGGACCTCGAAGTTCATCATCGCGTGGTAGGTGCCGCACATCTCGGCACAGCGGCCGACGAACGCGCCCTCCTCCTGGATCTCGGAGATCTGGAAGACCGGGTCGGAGCTGTTGTTCAGCGGATTCGGGTTGACGTCACGCTTGAACAGGAACTCGGGCACCCAGAAGGAATGGATCACGTCGGACGAGGCGAGCACGAACTCGATCCGGCGATCGGTCGGCAGAACGAGAACCGGGATCTCGTTGCTGGTGCCGATCGTCTCGATCTTGTTGTAGTGCAGGTACGACAGGTCCTCGGTCTCCTGCCCGTGGATCGGGGCCGGGATCTCGTGCTCGCCGCCGGCATGTTCCTCGGTGTCGCCCTCGACCGCGGCCTGCGCGATCTCGTCCGTCCCCTCGTAGCGCGCCGTGCCCTCACCGAGGTCGACGGTGCGGTAGCCGAACTTCCAGTTCCACTGGAACGCCGTGACGTCGACGACGACGTTCGGGTTGTCCTCCTTCTCGAGGACGTAGTTCTGCACCACCACGGTGAAGTAGAACAGCACCGCGATGATGACGAACGGCACCGCCGTGTACAGCAGCTCGAGCGGCACGTTGTAGGCCGTCTGCCGCGGAAACTCCGGCGAGTCCTTCTTCTTGCGATGGAAGATGACCACCCAGAAGGTCAGGCCCCACACCAGCACACCCATGACGAGGGCGGCGACGACCGACC
This sequence comes from Rhodococcus sp. 14C212, assembly GCF_011058195.1. Taxonomy (NCBI): domain Bacteria; kingdom Bacillati; phylum Actinomycetota; class Actinomycetes; order Mycobacteriales; family Nocardiaceae; genus Rhodococcus; species Rhodococcus sp. 14C212. The sequence continues at coordinate 29,885 of NZ_JAALEH010000050.1, forward strand.
ACGTCCACAGTTCACGCATACGCTCGGCCTGCGGGGTAATCCCCTCCGGCCAGCCGAAACGCAGGACTTCCTCGCTGCTACATCCCGTCAGCAGCACGGCTGCAATACCGAGAGATGCTGCCAGCCCGAACCGCCGAAGGATCCGACCTTGCGCCACGTTCACGCCTTCCTGATCGCCGCAATTCCACTAGGGCACACCCGGAGGGCAGACCCAATTACTACGCAGCGTAGACCAAACCCGGCCGCGATCCATCCCCGGGGCGCACACAACGTGTCGCGTCGTCGCGTGCCCGCTGCTCACGGCCCGGGTCGACGCCGGCCACCGGCTGCCGCGCCCCCCGGGCTGCGGCATACTGCCATGCAGACCGTCGGTCCCTGCTGCGGCAACATCCCGGGGGCCGAATCCATCCCAATCGGAATGAGGTATCGGACGCCGTGTGCGGACTGCTCGGGTTACTGACCACTGACGGCACCAGCGACGACGCCGTCGCCAGGGTCGACTCCGCGATGCATTGCCTGCGCCACCGCGGACCGGACGAGCACGGCACCTGGCACGACGGCGACCTGGTCTACGGGTTCAACCGGCTGTCGATCATCGACATCGCGCACTCGCACCAGCCGCTGCGGTGGGGGCCCCCGGAGTCCCCGGAGCGCTACGCCCTGACCTTCAACGGCGAGATCTACAACTACGTGGAGCTGCGGGCCGAGCTGGCGGAGAAGTACGGGGCGCAGTTCGCCACCGAGGGGGACAGCGAGACCATCGTCGCCGCGTACCACCACTGGGGTACGGAGGCGGTGCGACGGCTGCGGGGCATGTTCGCGTTCGCGATCTGGGACACCGAGACGCGCGAGCTGTTCCTCGCCCGCGACCCGTTCGGCATCAAGCCGCTGTTCCTCGCCACGGGCACCGGCGGCACCGCGTTCGGCAGCGAGAAGAAGAGCCTGCTGGAGCTGGTCGATCTGATCGGGATCGGCACCGACCTCGACCCCCGGGCCGTCGAGCACTACACGGTGCTGCAGTACGTTCCCGAGCCGGAGACTCTGCACAAGGAGATCCGGCGGCTCGAGTCCGGCTGCTACGCCCGGGTGCGGCCGGGTGGCCGGCCGGAGATCACCCGTTACTTCGAGCCGACCTTCCCGGTCCGGCCCTTCGCCGCGGGCCGCGAGCGCGACCGGTACCGGGAGATCGCCGAGGCGCTCGAGGACTCCGTCGCCAAGCACATGCGTGCCGACGTGACGGTCGGGTCGTTCCTGTCCGGCGGCATCGACTCCACGGCCGTCGCGGCGCTCGCGATGCGGCACAATCCGAACCTGATCACGTTCACCACCGGGTTCGAGCGCGAGGGCTACTCGGAGGTCGACGTGGCGGCCGAGTCCGCCGCCGCGATCGGCGCCCGCCACGTCGTCAAGGTCGTCTCCCCCGCCGAGTTCGCCGCGGCGATCCCCGAGATCGTGTGGTATCTGGACGACCCCGTCGCCGATCCCGCGCTGGTGCCCCTGTGGTTCGTCGCCAAGGAGGCCCGCAAGCACGTGAAGGTGGTGCTCTCCGGGGAAGGCGCCGACGAGCTGTTCGGCGGTTACACCATCTACCGCGAGCCGCTGTCGCTGAAGCCGTTCGAGTACCTGCCGAAGCCGTTGCGGCGCGCGGCCGGGAAGCTGTCGGAGCGCATCCCCGAGGGCACCCGCGGCAAGAGCCTGCTGCATCGCGGGTCGATGACCCTCGAGGAGCGGTACTACGGCAACGCCCGCAGCTTCAACGACGCGCAGCTGCGGGCGGTGCTGCGCGACTTCCGTCCGGAATGGACGCATCAGGACGTCACCGCGCCGATCTACGCCCGCTCCGCGGGCTGGGATCCCGTCGCGCGGATGCAGCACCTCGACCTGTTCACGTGGCTGCGCGGCGACATCCTCGTCAAGGCCGACAAGATGACGATGGCGAACTCGCTGGAGTTGCGGGTGCCGTTCCTGGATCCGGAGGTCTTCCGCGTCGCCTCGCAGGTACCCCTGGATCAGAAGATCACGAAGAACACCACCAAGTACGCGCTGCGCCAGGCCCTCGAGGGCATCGTCCCGCCGCACGTCCTGCACCGCGCCAAGCTCGGCTTCCCCGTGCCGCTGCGGCACTGGCTGCGCGGCCCGGAGCTGTTCGAGTGGGCTCGCGCCGTGATCGCCGAGTCGGGCACCGAGCACCTGCTGGACAAGGCGGCCGTCGGCCGGATGCTCGACGAGCACCGCGAGGGCCGCGTCGATCACAGTCGTCGGCTGTGGACGGTGCTGGTGTTCATGATCTGGCACGGCATCTTCGTCGAGCAGCGCATCGTGCCGGAGATCCAGGAGCCGGCCTACCCGGTCGAGGTGTAGGGCCGCTACGCGGCCGGTGTGTCCTTCGGGCGGTGGGAACCGCCCGAAGGACACACCGGGCGGTCACGGCAGGATCGCGGCGATCTCGTCCGCGGCCGTCTGCCCGTACGCGACCGCCAGCCGCTTGACCGCGTCGGGGCGGTCGAAGGTCCATTCCTGGGTGCCGGTGGTCTCGAGTACGAGCACCGCAACGAGCGAGCCGAGCTGGGCGGCACGCTCGAGGCTGAGGCCGGCCCGGTGTCCCAGCAGGAAGCCCGCCCGGAACGCGTCGCCGACGCCGGTGGGATCCACCTTGGCCCGCTCGGGCACGACGCCGACGTGAATCCGGTGGCCGTCCCGTTCGACGATCTCGACGCCGTGGCCGCCGAGCGTGGTGACGCGCAGGCCGACCATTCCCCGGATCTGCTCCTCGGACAGGCCGGTCTTCTGCTGCAGGAGTCCCCACTCGTACTCGTTGGTGAACAGGTAGGCGGCACCGTCGATCAGCCGGGCCGCCTCGTCGCCGCTGAGACGGGCGAGCTGCTGGGACGGGTCGGCCGCGAACGGCATGCCGAGCTGACGGCACTCGTCGGTGTGCCGAGCCATCGCCTCCGGGTCGTTGGCGCCGATCAGGACCAGGTCGACCCCGTGCGGCCCGGTCACGTCGGCGAGGGAGATGTCCCGGGCCTCGGACATCGCGCCGGGGTAGAACGACGCGATCTGTGCCATCGCCTCGTCGGTCGTGCACACGAAGCGCGCCGTGTGCGCGGTCTGCGACACGTGCACGGGGTCGCAGTTGACGCCGTTGCCCTCGAGCCACGCACGGTACTCGGCGAAGTCGGCGCCGACCGCCCCGACGAGCACCGGCGACCCGCCGAGCACGCCCATCGCGTAGGCGATGTTGCCGCCCACGCCCCCGCGACGGACCACCAGGTCGTCGACCAGGAAGCTGAGCGAGATGTGGCTGAGCTGGTCTGCGACGAGCTGCTCGGCGAAGCGTCCGGGGAAACGCATGAGGTGGTCGGTGGCGATGGAACCGGTCACGGCGATGGTCACGTGGCTGGGCCTTTCAGCGAAGGACTGGGACCGATCTCACGCTACCCGCACCCACTCGCACCGCACTGCGGCCCCGACGCGAGTGCGCGTCGGGGCCGCAGTGCGGACCGCGTCCTTCGGACACGGCGCGGACTTACGTCAGTTGAACGAATCGCCGCAGGCGCAGGAGCCGGTGGCGTTCGGGTTGTCGATCGTGAAGCCCTGCTTCTCGATGGTGTCGACGAAGTCGATCGACGCGCCTTCGACGTAGGGGGCACTCATGCGGTCGACGGCGAGGATGACGCCGCCGAAGTCGCGGGTGAGGTCACCGTCGAGCGTCCGGTCGTCGAAGAACAGCTGGTAGCGAAGGCCCGCACACCCACCCGGCTGCACGGCGATGCGCAGCGAGAGGTCGTCGCGGCCCTCCTGGTCGAGCAGCGCCTTCGCCTTGGCGGAGGCGGCCTCGGTCATGGTGACGCCGTGAGTGGCGGTCTCTTCCTGCACAGTCATGGGCGCTCCCTAGTCTTTCGTGTTCAAACCCGGTTGCCTCAACGGTACCGCGCGCGCATCTATTCCTCATGCCCGCCTCGGACCGCACGCGGGCCTGACCGGGGGCGATTTTCCGGCCGGGACAGTTTTCCCATAGCCTGGAGGGGTGAAGTTGCTACGCCGCGGCGGTTCCGACGAATCCGACAACGGGGACCTCGGCGCGTCCGAGTCCGTCGCCGCCCCGCAGTCCGAGGCCGGCAAGGCGACGACCGGCAAGGGTCGCCCCACTCCGAAGCGCCGGGAGGCCGAGGCCCGCCGCCGCGGTCCCGTCGCTCCGGCCCCGTTGACCGCCAAGGAAGCCAGGGCGCGCCGCAAGGCGGCGAAGCAGTCCCTCTCCAAGGCGGAGCGCAAGGCGCAGTCCGCGGAGCGCCGCGCCGCCGCCGGCGAGCGCCGCACCCGCATGCTCGCGGGCGAGGAGAAGTACCTGCTGCCCCGCGACAAGGGGCCTGTGCGGGCCTACGTGCGCGACCTGGTGGACAGCCGCCGCAACCTCGTGGGCCTGTTCATGCCCATGGCGCTGATCCTGATCATGACGATGTTCCTCGGGCCGGTGGTCCAGCAGTACGTCACGCTCGCGATGTTCGCGATGATCGTGCTCATGGTGATCGAGGGGATCTACCTCGGCCGCCTCGTGAACAAGAAGGCCCGGGCCCGCTTCCCCGACACCACGGAGGGCGGCTTCGGCCTGGGGTGGTATGCGTTCGTGCGAGCCTCGCAGATCCGCAAGCTCCGGGCGCCGCTGCCGCGGGTGTCCCCCGGCGACGCCGTCTGACCGCACCGGGCCTGCACGCCGGTCAGTGATGCGGCGCTCGGCGCGCATCGATCGTGCTGCGCACCCAGCCGGCCGACGGGTCGCCGCGGAGGGGCGACGGATCCTGCGGCCGGAAGTGGTTGTGGCGCCACCAGGCCCGCGTCACCCACCGCAGGGCGGGACGGGAACGGGCCCGCGCGAGTTCGAGGCCGGCGACGAGCGCGGCCAACACGAGGACGATCACGACGACCTGGCTCATGACGGACAGTCTGTCGCCGCTGCAACTCCCGAAACAGTGGCAGCAAAGCCATCCACCGTCGATTTTCTGCCACTGCACCGGTTGATAGCGTCCAGCGGTGGCTTCGGCCTCCGCCACTTCGTGAAAGGTGCCCCGTGAGCAGCCAATCCGTCCACTCCGCCGACGTCGTCTTCCCACCCGTCGTCGCCCCCGACCGGGAGGTCCGCCGGCGCGCCGACGACCGGCAGCGCGATCTCACCAAGCCTGCCGGTTCCCTCGGCCGGCTGGAGGAGCTGGGGTGCTGGGTCGCGTCCTGCCAGGGGCAGGTGCCGCCCCGCCCGTTCACCCGTCCCCGCGTGGTGGTGTTCGCCGGCGATCACGGTGTCGCCCGCGGCGGCGTCTCGGCGTATCCCCCCGAGGTGACCGCTCAGATGGTCGCCAACTTCCTCGCCGGCGGCGCCGCGGTCAACGTTCTCGCCGCCACCGCCGGTGCCGGGGTCCGGGTAGTGGACATGGCCGTCGACGGTGACACGGATCCGGCGGTCTCCGCACACAAGGTGCGCCGGTCGAGCGGCTCCATCGACCGGGAGGACGCGCTCACCGAGGAAGAGACCGTCCAGGCGATCACCGCCGGGCGAGCCGTCGCCGACGAGGAGGTCGACTCGGGAGCCGACCTGCTCGTCGCGGGCGACATGGGGATCGGCAACACCACCCCGGCGACGGCGCTGATCGCCACCCTCACCGGCACCGAACCCGTCGCGGCCGTGGGACGCGGCACCGGCATCGACGACGCCGCCTGGATGCGCAAGGTCGCCGCGATCCGTGACGCGATGCGCCGCGCCCGGCCTCACGCCCGCAACCCGGTGGCGCTGCTGCGCACCGCCGGAGGCGCCGACCTCGCCGCGATGGCCGGGTACCTCGCGCAGGCGGCGGTACGCCGGACCCCGGTCGTGCTCGACGGGGTCGTCGTCACCGCCGCGGCGCTCGTCGCCGAGGAACTCGCCCCGGGGGCCCGGGACTGGTGGATCGCCGGGCACCGCTCCACCGAACCGGCCCACACGCTGGCCCTGCGGCACCTGAACCTGGATCCCCTCGTCGACCTCGGGATGCGCCTCGGCGAGGGTTCGGGGGCGGTCGCTGCGCTGCCGATCCTGCACGGCGCGGTGGCGATCCTCACGAACATGGCGACGTTCGCCGAGGCCGGCGTGAGCACCCGGGACGAGGACGCCACGCCGGTCGCCGATCCGCGCGACGACTGATGCGCGGCATCGCCCTCGCCCTCTCCTGGCTCACCGTGCTGCCGGTTCGGGGACCGGGGCGCATCGATCGCGGCGCCGGGGGCGCGGCCATCGCCGCGGCGCCGGTGGCCGGACTCGTGCTGGGTCTCGCCGCCGCGGGCGTGCTGTGGGCGGCGGTCGCCGTCGGCTGCACTCCCCTGCTCGCCGGCCTGATCGGGGTGGGGTTCCTGGGCCTCGCGACGCGGGGCATGCACCTCGACGGCCTGTGCGACACGGCGGACGGCCTCGGCTGCTACGGACCGCCGGAGCGGGCTCGTGAGGTGATGAAGTCGGGCGGCGCCGGGCCGTTCGGGGTGGCCACCCTGGTGGTCGTGCTCGGTGCGCAGGCCGCCTCCTTCGGGGCGCTCGCCGACGCGCGATCCTGGCCCGCCGTGATCCTCGCCGTTACCGCCGGCCGGGTCGCGGTCGTCCTCGCCTGTCGCCGCGGCGTGGCCGCAGCGCCGGGCAGCGGGTTCGGTGCCCTGGTGGCGGGGACACAGCCGCTCGGGGTAGGCGCCGTGTGGGCCGGTGGCGCGGTCGTCGCGGCGGCCTGGTGCGTGCCCGGCTCCTGGTGGGCCGGCCCGGCGACGGTCGCCGTGGCACTCGGTGCTGCACTGCTGCTGGTGCGGCACTGCGTCCGCCGGTTCGGCGGTCTCAACGGCGACGCGCTCGGGGCCGGCCTCGAGACGACGGTGACGATCGTGGCCGCGGCGCTGAGCGCGACCGTCGCGTAGGACCGGCCGCGCTCAGCGCAGGGTGGTGAGCCAGCCGTGGGTGTCGGCGAACGTCCCGCGCTGGATGCCGGTGAGGGTGTCGCGCAGGGCCATGGTGACCTTGCCGGGCTCGCCGTCGGCCACGGTGAACTCGCCGTCCCGGCTCTTGACGGTGCCGACCGGGGTGATGACCGCCGCCGTGCCACACGCGAAGACCTCGGTGATCTCGCCGTCGGCGACCTTCGACTCCCATTCGTCCACCGAGATCTTGCGCTCCTCCACCTCGAGGCCGGCGTCCCTCGCCAGGGTGAGCAGGGAGTCACGGGTGATCCCGGGCAGCAGCGAGCCGGACAGCTCCGGCGTCACCAGCCTCGCGTCGGCACCCGATCCGAAGATGAAGCACAGATTCATGCCGCCCATCTCCTCGATGTAGCGGCGCTCGACGGCGTCGAGCCACACGACCTGGTCGCAGCCCTGCTCGGTGGCCTGTGCCTGCGCCAGCAGCGACGCGGCATAGTTCCCGGAGAACTTGGCGTCGCCCGTGCCGCCCGGCGCGGCCCGCACGTACTCCTGCGAGATCCACACGCTCACCGGCTTGACGCCGCGGGGGAAGTACGCGCCGGCCGGGGACGCGATCAGCATGTACCGGTACTGGTTCGCGGGCCGCACGCCGAGACCCGCCTCGGTGGAGAACATGAACGGCCGCAGATACAGCGACTCCTCGCCGCCGGCGGCGGGCACCCACTCGTGGTCGGCCTCGACCAGCTCCGCGATCGAACGGACGAACAACTCGTCCGGGAGCTCGGCCATCGCCAGGCGCCGCGAGGACCGGCGCATCCGTTCGGCGTTGGAGTACACGCGGAACGCCGCGATGCTGCCGTCGGGCTGCCGGTAGACCTTCAGGCCCTCGAAGATCGCCTGCCCGTAGTGCAGCACCATCGCGGCCGGATCGAGCTGCATCGGCCCGTACGGCTGGACGGTGGCGTCGTGCCAGCCGCGGCCCTCGGTGTAGTCGATCGTGACCATGTGATCGGTGAAATACCGGCCGAACCCCGGATCCGCCAATATCTCTCCACGCCGCTCCGCGGAGGCGGGCGAGGGATGCGGAATGTGGGCGAATTCGAGGACACCGGTCATGACCGTTGATCCTATCGAACCGCCCGCACCGCCCTACTTGGTGTGGTCGGGGACGAACGGGGGGACGACCAGCTGGGCGCGCAGGGCGCGTCCCCGGACCTCGACCGTGACCTCGTCGCCGGCGGCGAGGCCCGCCGCCGTATCGAGCAGGGCCAGCGCGATGCCGACCTTGAGCGTCGGGGAGAACGTGCCGGACGTGGTCTCCCCCATCGTGTTTCCGTCGCGCAACACCTTCAGGTCCGGCCGCAGCACGCCACGGTCGAGCGCCTGCAGCCCCCACAGCCGTCGCGCGGGACCGGACTCCTTCTCCGCGACGAGCGCCGCACGCCCCCGGAACGCCGGCTTGCTCCAGCCCACCGCCCAGCCGCAGCGGGCCTGCAGGGGCGAGATCGCCTCCGACAGCTCGTGCCCGTGCAGCGGGTAGCCCATCTCGGTGCGCAGAGTGTCACGGGCGCCCAGCCCGGCAACCTGACCGCCGGCGGCGCGCACGGCGTCGGCCAGCTCCCGGAACAGCGCCTCGGCGTCGGCCCAGCGCGGCACCAGCTCGAAGCCGCGCTCACCGGTGTAGCCGGTGCGGCACACGCGTACCGGCAGTCCGTTCCACTGCGCATCCACGAAGCTCATGTAGCCGAGGTCGGTGGGCAGCCCCAGCCCCTGCAGGACGGCTTCGGAGTTCGGTCCCTGCACGGCGAAGACGCCGTGGTCGCGGTGCTCGTTCGTCACCGTCACGCCCTCGGGCGCGTTCGCGGCGAGGACGGCGACGACCGCGGCGGTGTTCGCGGCGTTCGGCACGAGGAACAACTCCTCGTCGGAGACGTAGTAGACGATCAGGTCGTCGGTGACACCGCCGGACTCGGTACAGCAGAGGGTGTACTGCGCCTTGCCCGGTCCGATCTTGCGCAGGTCGTTGGTGAGCGTCGAGTTGACGTAGTCGGCCGCGCCCGGGCCGGCGACGAGGGCCTTGCCCAGATGGCTGACGTCGAACAGGCCCACGTTCTCGCGCACGGCGGTGTGCTCGGCGACGGTGCCGGCGTACGACACAGGCATCTGCCAGCCACCGAAGGCCGCGAAGGTCGCACCGAGTTCGGTGTGGACGGCGTGGATCGGGCCCTGCAGCAGTGACTGGTCGCTCATGCGCCCCACGCTATCCCACCCCCCGGGATCATTAGCATCGGTGCCACGACCCCCTTCCCCCTAGGAGACGCCTGTGAGTGCCATTTCGCCCACCCTTCCCGAACTCGTTCTCGCCGGAAGCGTTTCCAAGCGCGCGGACGTCCTCGTCATCGGCCTGACCGCAGGCGACGACGGTCCCGAGGCCCTGCTCGGCGACGGACTGGTAGACGAGGACGTCCTCGGCGGGCTGCTCGACGCCCTGCAGTCCGTCGGCGCCAAGGGCAAGGCCGAGGAAGTCACGCGGATCCCCGCGCCGGCCGCCCTCCCGGTCACCAGCGTGCTCGCCGTCGGACTCGGCGCCGCCGGCAAGATCGACGCCGAACAGGTGCGCCGCTCCGCCGGCGCCGCGGCGCGCGCCCTCGCCGGCGCCTCCGTGGTCGCGACGACCCTGTCCGCCGTGGATCTCGGCGCCGCCGCGGAGGGCTTCGCGCTCGGCGCGTACACGTTCACCGAGTTCCGCACCGCCAAGTCGAACTCCGACGACGCGCAGCCCCCCGCCCGGATCGAGCTGCTCGTCGCGTCGCCGCGCGCCCGCGAGGTCAAGGCGGCGCTGGCCCGGGCGACGGCCGTCGCCGAGGCGGTCGCCACCGCCCGCGAGTTCGTCAACACCCCGCCGAGCCACCTGTTCCCGGCCGAGTTCGCCGAGCGCGCGCAGGCGCTCGGCACCGCCGCCGGGCTGCGGGTCGAGGTGCTGGACGAGAAGGCGCTCGAGCGGCAGGGCTACGGCGGCATCGTCGGGGTCGGCAAGGGGTCGTCGCGCCCGCCGCGGCTCGTGCGGCTGAGCTACTCCGCCAAGAAGCGCAAGGCCCCGAAGGTCGCGCTCGTCGGCAAGGGCATCACGTTCGACACCGGCGGCATCTCCATCAAGCCGGCCGCCGGGATGGAGAACATGACCTCCGACATGGGCGGGGCCGCGGCGGTGGTCGCGACGGTCGTGCTCGCCGCGAAGCTGGGGGTGGCGGCAGACGTGACCGCGACCGTGCCGATGGCCGAGAACATGCCGTCCGCGACGGCACAGCGTCCCGGCGACGTGCTCACCCAGTACGGCGGCACCACCGTCGAGGTGATCAACACCGACGCCGAGGGTCGTCTCATCCTTGCCGACGCCATCGTCCGCGCCTGCGAGGACGAGCCCGACTACCTGATCGACACCGCGACGCTCACGGGCGCGCAGATGGTCGCCCTGGGGACGCGGACGCCGGGCGTCATGGGCACCGACGAGTTCCGGGACCGTGTCGCACGGCTCTCGCAGGAGGCGGGCGAGAACGGGTGGGCGATGCCGCTGCCGGCCGAGCTGCGCGCGGACCTGAACTCCCGGGTAGCCGATCTGGCCAACGTCACGCCGCACCGGTGGGGCGGGATGCTCGCCGCCGGCCTGTATCTGAAGGAGTTCGTCGCCGAGGGCGTGCAGTGGGCCCACATCGACGTGGCCGGGCCGGCTTTCAACACCGGAAGCCCGTTCGGCTACGTCGGCAAGGGCGGCACCGGTGTGCCGGTGCGCACCCTCTTCGCCGTCATCGAGGACATCGCGGACAACGGCTGATCCGTCCGGCGCGTCCCTGCCGGGCGGCGGGGACGCGCGGGCGCGCGTGACCCAACCCTCGTCGAACGCCGCGATTGGATCAGTGCAAGGATGGTCGAGGTCATACCCGGCATCGGGTGTGGTCTCAACCGAACACCGCAAGACACCGCACGAGACCGTGGCCTCGAGCACAATGGTCTGCGACCACACAATGGTCCGCGACCATCGGTCGGCACAACTCAACACACCCGAACACAACCGTCGAGGAGTCAACAGACATGGCCTTCTCCGTCCAGATGCCAGCGCTTGGTGAGAGCGTCACCGAGGGAACTGTCACGCGATGGCTCAAGCAGGAAGGAGACACGGTCGAAGTCGACGAGCCGCTGCTCGAAGTTTCCACGGACAAGGTCGACACCGAGATCCCCTCGCCCACGGCCGGTGTGCTGGTGAAGATCGTCGCCCAAGAGGACGAGACGATCGAGATCGGCGGCGAGCTGGCGGTGATCGGTGACTCCGCCGACGACGCGGGATCGTCCACCGCCCCCTCCGCCGCCCCGTCCGAGGAGGCGGCGGAGGGGGCGGTGGACGAT